>JADHVA010000053.1 GCA_016784245.1 Nanobdellota archaeon | reverse complement strand
AGATGAAACATTGAATGTTGTTGTTTCTGATGAATATGAAGTTAATGGTGAAGAACTTACAATTTCATTAGTTATTGAAAACACTGGAAATAGTGATAAAACAATTACAATTAGTGTGGAAGATGTAAGTTGGGCAGATCTTGAAGGAAGTGAATATATTAGTAATTTAAACTCAGGAGATTCAATCCATGCATATTTGTACTTTGGTTTAGATTTGTTAACTGAAGGTGAACATGATTTACAAGTAATAGTATCTGATAATGCAGGAAATGAAGTTAGTGAAATTATCACTGTAGACTTTGGTGCAGCTGATGTTGTTGAAGAAGATGACCCTTTCTTTAATGAACTTAGCGACTGGTTTAGTGAGAAATTTAGTAGCACAAAACTTTTCTGGATAATTGCAGATATTGTTTTAGTAATCTTAGCATTAGTCTTTTTGAAGATGTTGTTTGCTAAAAAATAATTTTTTATTTTTTTATTTTAAATGTTCTATATTGTTTAAAGTTATAACTTTTACTTTATCTTTTATTTCTAGAATTGTGTAAGCTGCATTTTTTAATCTTAAGGGCTCATATGCTTCTCGAGAAATTTCTTTATTTAATATGTAAAGTTGTAATGCACCCAATAAGGCTCCATGAGAAACTAATAGTATATTTTTATCTTTATGTTCTTTAACTGTTGATAAATAAAAATCTTTAATTCTGTTGTAGACATCCATAAATGATTCTCCACCTTTAGGTTTAAATGTTGCACTTGTAACTAATTTTTTAACTTCTAAGGAGTTCATACCTTCAAATTCTCCAGCAAGTTTTTCATTTAATTTATTTGAAATTTGTAAATTTAAATCCTTATGATATTTTAAAATCTCTTCTGCAGTATTTTTTGCTCTAATAGCAGGACTTGAAAAAACAATATCTATTTTTTCATTTTTTAGTACTTCAGCTACTTTCTTTGCTTGATTTATTCCTGTTTCATTTAAATAATTATTAGAATCACCACCTTGGACAATTCCTGAAAGATTAGCATCAGTTTCTCCATGTCTTACTAATATTAATTTCATAAGGTTAATGAAAAAATAATGATTAATAAAATTATCTTTTTTTCTTTTTCTTAAGTTTTTTTTCTACTTTTTCTGATTTGTAAAAATTCTGATATTTTTTAAATAAATGTTCAGCTTCAGATTCAGTTTTCAAAGTTATGTAAATTGCAATGATAACAAATATAGTAACAACTATTGCAGCTAAAAATTCGTAAAAAATTGTTGAAGTTGGAAAATATAATTCAATAGCATCAATAATTACATCTCTCCAAATAAATGCAGCAGTTAAAGTAAATGCTGAAACTATTGAAGTTTTTACAATTCTGGCAACTGAAATACTATTCATAAAGATAAATGAGTAAAGCAATTTTATAAAGTTAACGAATGTTGTTTTTGAGAATATAATATTTTATAAGCTGAAATGATTAGAATAAGAATATGCCAAAACATAATTATTCAGGAAAATTAGTAATTGTTGATGGACTTGATGGAATTGGAAAAGGCGTTGTTATGGATTCTATTGTGGAATATTTAAGAGCTAAAGGAATGAGAGTTTTTGATGTAAATAAATATTGGCAAGAAAATCATGAGCATCCTGAATTTGAACATAGTTTTATTGGAGAAAAAACAAATCCACATTATATCCCATTAAGTTCTTTTGATGTTGCTGTAAGTTCTGAACCTACTTTTGCAGGGATAGGTAGATCAATTAGAAATGAAATAATTACAAATAATAATAGAGATTATAGTCCATTGTTTACTGCAGAAATGTATGCAGCTGATAGATTGTTATGGTATCAAAGAGGAGTTCTTCCAATGCTCAAGGCAGGGAAAATTATTATTCAATCAAGAGGAGTTATTACTAGTTTAGTTTACCAGTCTATGCAAGCAAAAGATACAGACCAATATTTACCTATGGATCATATCGCAGCACTACATGGAAATAAATTAACTTTAGACTTTGCACCAGACCTAATTATTATTCCTACAATAGAAGATGTAGGTGAGATTATTAAAAGATTAGAAGGAAGAGAAAAAGATGATAATGCAATCTTTGAAAGTTTGAAATTCCAAGAAATGATTAAACCTAGTTATGAAAGTACAGAATTAAAAGAATTCTTTGAAAAACATGGAACTAAAGTGAAATATTTAGATGCAGGAATTTCTGTAGAAGAAACTATAAGACAAGCTGTTAGATTATATCATGAAAATATAGAACAATAGAGTTATAAATAGAAGATTTTTGAATTTTTATATGGATAAAAGAACACTTAGATATATTGCACTATTAAGAAAAATGAATCCTTTTCTAGAAGGAAATGTGTTAGATTATGGTTGTGGAGATGGAGCTATGACTAGTGTATTTATCCCTCTTAATTCAACAAGTAATTTCTTTGCCTATGATGGACCTGAAACAAATGGACAAAATGTTCAAGAGCTTTTAAATCAAGCTAAAATATTATTAAATAAAAGAGCAAGAGTTATTGAAAGAAAAGAAGATTTACCTAAAGAATATTTTGATACAATTACTTTAATTTGTATGTTACATGGGAATGAAAATATTATTGAGCAATGTCATCCTTATCTAAAAAAAGGTGGACACTTAATTGTTATAGATCATGATAAGAAACATTTGTCTGATGAAGAATATATTCAGAGTATTACAGATGCTGATCGTAATGAGATTTTGCAAAGAAGTTATAATGAAGTTTTAAGAGATCATACTAAAATGGATGTATATGATTGTTGTAGAATTACAAGAAGTATGAGATTGAGAACTGTGAAAACTTTAGATCATAGAACCTTAGAAGGATTTCCTTTCTATTTATGTGTAAGTGAAAAAAATTAATGAATAAATCCCCATATAATAAATCCAATCATTATAATTGAACTTAAAATACCAATAAGAGGTATAACTGGGAATTTACCAATGTTTAAAGGTAATTTAAATGCTCTCTTCATCTTTGGTTCTTTGTATCTTAAAATTATTAGAGCTAAGTTAACAGCACCAAAAGTAATGAATAAGAAAATGTTGGTAATGTTTGCAACAATACCAATGTCACCTATTAATGTAAAAATTATTGCAACTAAAGTAGCTACCAAAACAGCGAAAATAGGAGTTCTAGTTTTACCAGAAACATGAGATAAAAATTTAGGTAACCCTTTCTCTTTAGACATTCCGTAAATTTGTCTAGAAGATGTGATTAAAGATAATAAAATTGTGTTTGCAGTTGAAAATAAAGCAATCACAGCTAAAGCTGGACCTGAAATTCCACCTAATGCAGTTGCAGCAACTAAAGCTAAAGGTGCATTACTCTGACTAAGAGCTTCCCAACCTACAACACTTACTGCAGAAATTGCAACTAAAACATAAACTACTGAAGTTATTCCAATAGAAAGTAAAATTGCTTTCGGAATTGTTTTCTCTGGATTCTTAGTTTCTTCAGCTAACTTAATTATACTTTCAAAACCTAAAAAGGCAAAGAATACTAAAGCAGCTGAACTAAAAATACCTTCAACACCATTTGGTAATTCTAACAAGTTAACAGAGCCAATGTATTTGAAACCTAAAATTATGATAATAACTAAACCTGCAAATTCAATGAAAGTAGAAACTGTGTTGAACCAAGCAGCTTCTTTGATTCCAATTAAATTTATTGCTGACATTAAAACTATGATTAGTAAAGCACCTAAAATGTAAGGAATAGGAAGTAATGTAGATAAATAACCAGCAAAACCTAAAGCAACAGCTGAAGCAGTAATGATAGCTGCAGCAATAACTGTTAAGCCAATGAAAAGAGCAAAATGTTTGTGCATAGATTTGTTAACATAATCATATTCACCAGCATCACCTTTAAACATAGAAGATAGTTCAGCGTAACTTAAACCAGTGAAAAGAGCAATCAATGCAGAAAGTAAGAATGATAACCAAATTGCATTACCACCATCAACAGCAGCAGCACCAATCAGTGCATAAATACCAGCACCTAAAATCATACCAACACCAGCAACAGTGACATTGAATAAAGTTAAAGTTCTTTTTAATTTAGCCATAAAATTTTACCTCTTCTTCTTTTTTGTTTTTTTAGTTTTAGTTTTCTTCTTAGTAACTGTTTTCTTTCTTGTTTTCTTTTGAAAGAATAGTAAATATATAATTGGAAGTATTCCTGCAGTGTTAATAATTAAAATGAATAAAAACCAAACAAGTTGATTGTTTCTACCTGTTTTCCATAAAGCTATGCCTTTCCAAAGTAAACTCCACAAAACTAATGGAATTAAAATAAATAAAGGGATTGTTTCTAACATGATGTTAATGGAGGTTGAAATGTTTATAAGAGTTTTGTATAAAAAAGAAAATAAGCAGGCGCCAGGACTCGAACCTGGGATCAGAGGGTTGCAGCCTCAAGTTAGCAAAATAAAGCACTTCACTAATCTCTTGCCTTAGCCGCTTGGCCACGCCTGCTTAATAATGCCAAACGTCCTCTTAATGATGAGGATTAGATTTGATGTATATAAAAGTTTTGAAAATAAAAAATACGGATCCGAAGGGATTCGAACCCTTGACCCCTAGCTTGCTTCCTAAAATAGAAGGCTAGTGCTCTATCCAAGCTGAGCTACGGATCCATAGGATTTAGAAAATTAATATCTTTTATAAATCTATCGACACTTGATTTCTTACTAGACCATAATAACCAAGAATTATTTGCTTTATCATAATAAGGACCACCAATATGGATCCCAACTTCAAGTAGTAAATCTTTAACTCCTATAATAAATTTTTGAGATTTTTGTCTAAATTGGATAGCAGTTTTCTTTCTATGAAGATATATATTTCCATCACTATCAAAAAGACCTTTTATAAAAAAAGGAATTACTCTTTTATTATTAATAATAATAGATGGAACCATTAAGAGATCATATTTTTCTCCTATGGGGACATCAAATCTAGTGTTTAATAAAATAATTAAACATTTAGAGAAAGTACAAACATTATAACAACCATCCCCTAGATATATAGAAGATTTTATATGAAAAAGTTCTAAAATCAGTTTTTTGATTTTGCATGCAGTTCTCTTACTTTTAAAACTAATTTGTAAATGGAATGATTTTCTATTTAATGATTTTTTACTAATACTTAAACAACCAT
>JADHVA010000052.1 GCA_016784245.1 Nanobdellota archaeon | reverse complement strand
AGACACAGGTATTGATTCATTAATTTCAGCATCTCTAAATATAAAACCTAAATCCATCGACGATAAAATCTTAGGCAAATGTTCATGTTTAACAAACCCATGATCTACAAAATCAACTTCCCTTTCTTTTAATTTATTAATAATTCTACCTTTACATCTACCATCTCCAACTAAATTCAAAGTAACATTATTAATTCTAGGCACAACATTCAAAATCCAATGAAACCGATCTTTTTCAGAATAATTCCCTATATATATTAACTGTAATTTCTTTTTTTTCTTTTTCTTATTAGGCTTAAACATTTCTACATTCACACCATTAGAAACAACATAAACATTATCTAATTCAGAAATAGAATTCTTTATTCCAATATTTGCAACAGTAATTAAATCAGCTAATTTAAAACTAACATTCAAAAACCCTTTAACAAAATAATTTTTAACAAAGCCTCCTAAATTCTCAGCAAACACTCTAGGGAAAAAATGCTTAAAATAAGAATCATATCTCAAAAATTGAAAAGAATCTCTAATATCTAAAACAGATTTCTTACACAATAAATTTACAATAGGAAAACTTAACAAAACTTCATACTTGGGAATTGAAATAATAACTACATCATACCTTTTCAATAAAGTCAAAGAAATAGCTTTAATATTCATTTTAATTAAAAACCAAATAAAGGGAAACAACTTTCTCTCTGAAGGCCTATGAATTAAATGCCATCCTCTCCTATGAACATTTTCACTTGATCCACCTAAGACTTCAACTTTACAATTTTTAAATTCTTTAATAAAAGAGTTAATCCTTACTGCAGGCGCTCCTTTCACAGGATAAAAATCTTCCAAAATAAATAACACTCTTTTCATTTTAACTCATACAGTACAAAATCTCCTTCTTTTCTAATAATATCATAAGCTAAATTTTCATCCATTGAAACTAAATAATCATAACCTTCTACATCATAGGGACTACCAACTCGAATCTCTTCATTCACCCAAAAACCAAATAGAGACCATTCATTCCTCACATTAAACAATTCTTCATTCAAAGTATACTTTGTCAACTTATCGCTTTCATATCTTTCATCTAACAAAACATTCCCTTCTAAATTCTCATTAAACCAATGTCCTAACTCTGCTTGATCAGAATCACCCCAATAATGACCTGCATTAAACGAAATCAAAAAGAAACTAACCACTGTTGTCAAAATAATAAATCCAGCTCCTAGATAAAATACTAAATCTCTATTCTTCCTAAACAATAAAAGTGTATAAGGTATAATAAACATAATACAAGCAATCACTATAAATGGCAACCAAGTAAACTCCATAAATATTTGGCCATAAAATAACCACTCTAAAAATAAATCAAATACTCCTAACAAAGATAAAGCCATATTATTGAAAGGAAATAAAGCTGCAATTGTCAACTGTGTACCTAACAACAAAATCAATGAACTTAATCCAATTGCAAACTTAATAAATTTCTCTTTAAACTCAAACTTTTCAAAAGCAATATAACCAACTAATAAAACTAAAGATAAAGTCATATCAAAATATCGACCTATAGGCCTATTTGAAAACAAAGGAAAAAAGGGAGAGTTATACAACAAATCACTTCCATTTGCTTGGTTAGCAATAACTAAAATATTGACGATAAAACTAATTCCTGTAATCATATACAACAATCTAAAATCTTTATCTTTTACTTTCAATCCTAACAAGAAATAAAATCCAAAAATAAATCCTGTTGCAATTAAAGCATAAGCAAAGTACAAAGCAATCCAGTTAAAAAATCCTAAAGGATTCGCCATAAAGTTCCCCATAAAAGCTAATGGACCACCATAACCACCAGTTACTGCCATTGCTGATCCACCATAAGTACCAACATTTCTAAAAAAGATAGGAATCACACAAATTAAAGCAAGACCATAGTGCCAAATAAGATTTACAAACTTTGTTTTCCTAAAAAGCCAAACAACAAAAACTACAGGTATCAAAACCAAAGCTAAAACTCTAACCCAATAAGCTAAAGCTAAAATTATTCCAGAGATTAAAAACAACCATTTATTATCAGTCTTGAAAGCAAAATAAACTACTAATACAAACAACATAAACAAAGGATAAAATAAATTCTCTGACATCAGATAAGCAAAAACATTAAAATTTGCTGCAAAGATTGAAACTAAAAATGCTCCAACAAAAGCTTTCCTAGATTCTAAAAATTCTCTTGCCAAATAATAAACTGGAAAAATAATTGCTGATGAAAGAAATGCATTAACTACTTTCATAACAAAATATACAACTTCCATATTTGAAAAGAAATATCCTACAGATAATAGTAAAGGATACAAAGGAAGGTACTTATGAGCTAAAACATCTCCATGATACAAACTAGAACCATATTCAAAAAGATTTCTAGCAATTTTTGAATAAAGATATTCATCCCCTAAAGCACTAGGAGAACTAATAAAAAGTCCTAATACAACCTTCCCTAAAACAAATGCTAAATATAATAAGATAAGCTTCTTCAGCTCTTTTCCTAAAGCCATGAATTAAATCCATTTTAATCATTTTAAAAGCTTTATGCTACTAGAATATTCTTTATATAAAAACTAACCATCTAAAATACAAGGATAACCTAATTACATTCATTTTAATCCTTTTAATTTTCCTACAAAACTCTCAAAAACTTCCTTTTTCTTCTTTACAGATAAAGAAAATAAATTTTTTTCAATCATCATCTTTGACACAGTAAATATATAATTTAACTTTATCACACTTTCTTTAACTGCACCTTCTTTCTTTGTTAATAAAATCCCTTTCATATTTTTATTACTAGTAATTCCAGCAACAATCACATTATCAAATTCTTCAAATAATACTAAAGCTGGTCTAGTTTTAACTTCAAAAGTATCAGTAAATTGAACTTTGGTTAATACAACATCTCCAGACTTAAGCATTTTCCCAAGCCTCATCTTCTTCATTATCCCATAGTTCTTTCATCTTTACTTGTTGTACTTTATGTAAAAACTCATCATATTGATTCTTTTCTTTAACTTTAATAAAAATTTGAATCATATGTCTCAATAATTCATTATAGGTCTGCCTAGGATATTCTCTGATATTTTTCAAAGAATCAACAATTTCTTTTTCAACTTGAATTGTAGTAACTTTACTCATTATATATCTCCTATAGACAATATATAATTAGTTATATATAAACCTTTCTATCATATTATTGAAAAATTTTCAAACTCCACTACATTTATATACAAAACCTTTTTCAAAAAACCTAATGAAGTTAGACTTATACTTTGGCAGACATACAAAAGAGATATTTGGTATGAATAGATGTAAATTAGAACTTCTAAAAGGTCTTCCTAAAGAAATAAACAAAAAAATAATTTCTTACAAACCAAAGAATAGAATACTAAATTTCTTTGATTTCTTAACCTATGCACCATTATCTGTAATCATAAGAAGAAGGAAAAACTCTACATCCTACATTTTATCTCAGGCTGATGCACATATACTAAATTTCTTCAAATTCAAAAAAACTATTGTTCTTTGTTATGACATAATTCCTTTAGTACTACCATATGGAACAAAGTTTCAAAAATTAAAAGCAAAGTTTGCTTATAGAGGAATGTGCAAAGCTGATCACATTATTGCCATCTCTCAATTCACAAAAGATGAAATTGTAAAACATTTAAAATATCCAAAAGGTAAAATCACAGTTGCTCACATTGGTGTTGACCATAATATTTACAAACCAATAAAAGATCTAAAAGAAATAAAAAAAAAATACAATCTTTCTAATAAAAACAAATATTTAATTTATGTTGGAAATGAAGAACCTAGAATGAACATTCTAACTTTATTAAAAGCATTAAAACTTGCACAAAGAGAAATTCCAAATTTAAAATTAATAAAAGTTGGAAAATCTAACTTTCCTGAAATGAGAAAAAAACTAAATAGATATATCAAAAAACTAAACTTACAAAAAAACATAATCTTCACAAACTATGTTCCTGAGCAAGACATGCCTTACCTTTACAACATTGCAGACATTTCAATTTACTTATGTTCTTATGCAGGCTTCGGTTTACCACCTTTAGAATCTATGACTTGTGGAACTCCAACAATCACTTCAAACAAGTCTAGTTTACCAGAGGTAATTGGCAAAGGAGGAATAACTATCGACGAGAAAGACCACAAAAAACTTTCAAAAGAAATAATAAAAATAATCAAAGACAAAAAATATTCTCAAGAAATTTCAAAAAAAGGAATAAAACAATCTAAAAAATTCACTTGGGAAAACTTTGTAAATAAAAATTTAAAAATTATTTCCTAGCTTTCAAATAAATAGTATACCCAAACCTTGGAAAAATCTTAGCCATTCTATACATTCTCAATCTATTCAACATAATCACATCACTTGACATATGCACAACTTTCAAACCATTTCTTTTCAACAATTTTTTCAAACTATCAAAAGTAAAATATCTAATATGCCCAATAGCTCTTTCATTTCCACTTGACTCAATTCCTAAATCAATTCCTGGATTCACACCTAAGAACAATTTCAATCTTCTATTCAATGCAGCAATATTCGGAGTTGTAATAATTAAATATCCACCTTTCTTTAGAACTCTATAAATTTCTCTAATAGCATGATCTGTATTAAACAAATGCTCAACCACTTCACTAAAAACAACAACATCAAAAAAATCATCTTTGAAAGGCATCTTTCCCTCTTCTACATTATGAACTTTTGCCTTAACTCCTAATTTATTACAAAAATCTACAGACTCTTTAGCAACATCAATCCCATAAACTTCATTCTTATTAGCTAACAAACCTTTTGAAATATTACCTAAAGAACAACCTAAATCTAAAACAGTTTTATTCTTACCAACCATTCGAACAACTTTTTTTCTTCTAAATTTTATCTCAGGAAGATCATAAAGACTTTTATCAAAATCTTTCCCATATGTTTTCCCATAAAAATCTTCGCTACTCATTTTTTCATATCTGCCATAAATCCAAAAAGTACTACTTGTACACCTGTCAAGATCAATAAAGCTGATAAAACAACTCTAGGAGTCCCACCCGTTCCACCATATTGTAAAATATGATAAACTACATACAATCCTACTAACATTCCAAAGGTAAACAAAATAATCCCAATCT
>JADHVA010000051.1 GCA_016784245.1 Nanobdellota archaeon | reverse complement strand
CAAAACATCACTTCCTTCTGCCAACAAATTATATGAAGGCATAGCAATCAAAACTTTTCTTTTATATTTACCTTTAATAAAACATTTATATTTCTCTAATCTTACTCCATCTCTTATACCAATTGCACAGTGTTCATGTCCAATAATTATAATCTTAGAATCAATATCTTTAATTTCATCTCCATGACAAATCAAAACATCTCCAACTTTATAATAATCTACTAACTTCATTTCTTTGATTATAGGTTTTAAAATTCTATCATGATTACCTTGCACTAAAACAATTCTTTTTTCTCCAAATATTTCTAAAAAATCTCTTACTCCTTTCCATTCAGTGTTCATAATCCCTCCAAACTTATGTTTAACATCTCCATTTATTACAACTGTTTCAACATCATCTAAAATTTTAGAAATTCTTTCTTTCAAATCATTAAAATTAAATCTAGGAATCATTAAACCTTTAATATTCAATTCTTCTTCATATCCAATATGTATATCTCCAATAACAAGAATTTTCTCTTTAACTAAATACAATCCTAGATCTCTAATTTCAATATTTTTGTGGATTAACATATGATTAGAAAATAATTAAGATATTTTAAACTTATTTATTACAATAATGTGAAGAAACTTTAGTAATTTGTGTAGGATCTCCTTTTCTTCTTACTGGAATATCAAAACAATAACCTTCTTCTAATCCTTTAGGAACATCTTCAGCATATTGACAACTTCCACCTTTCGCACAGTATCTTCTCTCTCTATGTTCAGGTCTAAAATAATGGTGTCCTTCTTCACAACTTGGCTCTATAATAAAATGAAAAGCTTCTCTTCCAATTTCAACAACTCTTTCGACTAAACTCATATCTCTAAAAATAAATTTTTACTTTATAAATTTTACGATTTTCCCTTCTTCAAAGCAATCTTTGCTTTAACCATATAATGCATTCTCTGCAAGAATAACTGCTTATCTTCCATCTTCAAAATATCAGAATAACCTTGCATTACTAAATTCATTGCAAATGGTGATGGAATTAAAGTATTTACTTCTTTGATCTTAATTTTTTTATTCTCAATATTTGTAAAAACTTCATTTGCTCCTTGAATATCCATTAAATCTTCTAAAATTTCTCTTTTTGTTTCTCTAATTATGAAAAAATCTTCAGAAATTCTTCTAACTGCACACAACAACAACATAGAACTAACTTGTTGTCTCCCTACTCTTTTCCTTTTTCCACCATAATTTCTTAAAATCATCATAGCTCTTCCTGCACAATGTCTAAATCTTCTTCTTAAAACTTCTGACTTATCAATTGACAATTCTAAAACTTTTCTAAACTCTTTTGATTTGATCAAAGACAGAGCTTTCATAATATTCACATTTTTATCAAATGAGATATAGAATCCATTATCATCAATTCCTATTTCAACATCTTTATGTTGTGATTTTGCAATAGCATATCCCATTGCTCTTGACAAAGCATCATTAACTCTTCTTCCATATAAACTATGGAACACTACATAGGTTTTTTCATATTCATCTTTATAATATTCAATAATTAATTTATTCTCATGAGGTACACCAATATAATCAAACTGTTCTTTGAAATAATTATACAAGGCTTCTGCAGCAACTTCATCAACATACAAATAAGTATTAATGAATTTTAGAATGTCTTTCTTCTTTTTTTTATTTCTAAACTTTTCTTCTAATAATTTTCTAAATCTTTGAATTCCATTAGCTAGATCATATGACAAAGGTAATCTTTGTGAATACCATGATGGAACTGTTGGTCTTTTTCCTGGAACTGGGCTAACTCTTGCAACCATACCTCTTGCATACAAAAACATATAAGTATTTCCACCAAGAACAAAAACATCTCCTCTATCTAATTTCTCTAAAAATATTTCATCCAGCATTCCAATTTTTCTTCCACTTTTATCTTTTACAATAATTCCTTGTTGATCAGGAATAGTACCAATATTAGTCATATAGATAACTCTACTCAATCTTCCTTTTTTCCCAATTTCATTTGTTTCTTTATCCCACCAAATTCTCGCATAAATATATCTATCTTCTAAAGAAATAAAGTTCCCTGCTAAATAATCTAAAATTTCATCAAAATCTTTTTTTGTTAATTCAGAATAACAATATGATTTTTTAATAACTTCATACATCTCTTCATATTTCCAAACTCGATCTAAAGCCATTCCAAATATTTGCTGTGCAAGAACATCTAAAGAATTTCTTGGAATATGAACTTTATCAATTTTTTTCTCAATTGCATGTTTTAATAGAACAGAACATTCAACTAAATCATTTCTATCTGTAACTAAAATTTTAGACTTTACTGTTTCATGCAGTTTGTGTCCAGCTCTTCCAGCTCTTTGTAAGAATCTTGCTGCAGACTTAGGTGAACCTAAACAAATAACTAAATCAATATATCCAATATCAACACCTAGTTCTAATGAAGTACTGCAAACAACAGCTTTCATTTTTCCAGATCTAAGATCTTCTTCCAATTTGATTCTATGTTCTTTTGAAAGAGAACCATGATGAGCACCTATCAAAGAACTATTCTCTTCTCCATTTTCAGAAATTTCATAATATTTCTTTGGAAACTTTGTTTTCAAATGGTGAACAATACTTTCAGTAGCTGCTCTTGTATTTGTAAATATCAAAGTAGTTTTATGCTCTTGAATTAATTTATCCATTAATTTATAGCTTTCAACTTGTATATTCTCATAAGTATTATTAACTAAATCTTCAACAGGTGAAATAACTTCTAAATCCATATTTTTCAAAAACTGAACATCAACAATTTTACAACTTCTTTTATCTCCTACTAAAAAATTAGCAACTCTTTCCAATGGAGCTACAGTTGCACTTAAACCAACTCTACACATTCCTGGAGCAAGATACTGTAATCTCTCTAATGATAAGGACAAATGAACTCCTCTTTTATTTTCTGCTATTGAATGAATCTCATCAACAATTGTCCATTCAACATTTTCCAAATGTTTAGAAAATTTATACGAAGAGAGCATAATTGCTAAACTTTCTGGAGTAGTAATCAAGATATGTGGAGGATTTTTCAACATTTTTTGTTTTTCATAGGCTGTTGTATCTCCTGTTCTTACTCCAATTCTAATTCCTAAACTTTTTCCTGCAATTTCTTCCATTTCTTGCAGTGGTTCAATTAAATTTTTATGAATATCATTATTCAAAGCTTTCAGTGGAGAAATATAAACACAATAAATTTTATCTTCTAAAATACCTTTTTCTGAAGAGTCTACTAATTCATTTAATATAGCTAAAAATGATGTGATAGTTTTACCTGATCCAGTAGGTGCAGAAACTAAAACATTATTTCTAGAATGAACTTCCATTACTCCAAAAAGCTGTGGCAATGAAAAATCTTTAAATTTTGAGAAAAACCATTTTCTTACAATTGGGTGTAGCAACTCTTTAACTGCTTTACTTGTATTTGGTGTTTTCTTATTCCTAATCATTTTTATTCAATATTATTTTTCTTTTAAAAGGCTCACGCCTCTATGTCCTGTCCGGACTAAAAGTGGTCTCCAATTCTTTCCAATTGTTCTAATAACATTATATCAGGAGTTATTGAGACTACATAAGATAATGTCCTCCAATGTTCTTCAGGTATATCTCTTATATGTTCTTCAAATCTTTCATACTTTCCTTCTATTTGCTTTTTTTGTTCTCTTGATTCCATTAATTTTTTATGAGCATGTTTTCTTAAATTATCATAAACTGGTCCATCTAATTTTCCCAAAGATTCAATTGCATTTTCATTTTCAGAAATGTTTGTATCAATAATATTATTTAGATCATTACAGTCTCTTCTTACTCCATTAATTCCTTTATTGGTTACAAGGCTTGCTTTTATTTCTTCTAACTTGAAAATTGTAGAATTTATTTTTGTTCCCATTATATTCTCGATAACATGTCTTAATTCATGGTCTACAGTTGACATTTCTCTTATTTCTTCTGGAGAACTTAATTCCATTCTCATTCTTCCTAATCCTTCTAATTTTGATATATCTCTTCTTGATTCTTGATATGTATTTAATAACCAAGGATGAATAGTGTCTTTTTTTACAAAGAAAACTAGTCCATGCGAACTCATATTTTTGCCTCTTTCTAAATTTGCCCTAATCCAATTCCAATCTTGATCTAAATCATCATAGCTTTGAAAAGTTACATAACCTAAACTATCTTTTTCTCTCCATAATCTATTAAATCCAATAGAAATTCCATAACTTCTTGCTCTTGCAGTCTTAAGATCTTTATGAAATATTCGTTTATGTAATCCTCTTGAATCAACAATTTTCCCTTCTTCATTAATTCCAAATTTATCTTCATAGAACTCCATAATATTTTTTGCTCTTGAAGTTCTTAGAATCATTTGTTGATAACTTTTTAAAAATTTTCTTTCTAATCCTTCTTCTTGCATAACCTTAAGTCCATAATGCATAGGATCTAAACTTCTATCAGTACATAATCCTGAATAATATCTATCTAAAACTCTTCCATATGTTAATACTTCTTCTACAGGTAATTCTAGCATTGAATCTTCTATACTCCTAAAAATTAGCCCATATTCTCTATTTATAAGTCTTCCTTTCTAAAAATTTATAAAGAATTAAGCCTCTATTTAGTAAATGATAAGAGATATTGCATATTATACAATCCTAGGAAAACCTGTAGTCATTTATTTAGGGATTTTAACTTATTTATCTTTAATTACTACAATAACAATAATAGTATTAAATAAAAAAGGTTACAAAACAATTCCTTTCAAATGGCATCCAAGATTTGCAATTCTGACTTTAATTTTAGCAACAATTCATGCCTCTCTAATAATTTTTAGTTAATTACAAAGCCATAGCTTTAATCACAATTGTAGCATAACTTCCTTTAGGCAAAAAGAAAGAAACTTCTTGTACACCTTTTCTTCTGTCTAAGTGGCTTGCTTTAAAATCTTCAACTTTGACCATAGCTCTTCTGGTTAAACCTTCAGAAGATAATGCTGGAATTGTACATCTAAATGTATCATACCAAATTCCTTCTTCTTTCATTATTCTCTCTATAATCTCTTTTTCTTGACCTTCTAATTTACTTTCATATCCTACAATTGGCCAATCTTTCTTAAAATATTTATTTACAAAAATCAATTTACCTAAAGAATAA
>JADHVA010000050.1 GCA_016784245.1 Nanobdellota archaeon | reverse complement strand
GTATTTCTTTTGTTGAAGTAAGTTAATCAGTATTGATGCTACGAAATGATTTTCTGCATATTTGCTTGGAAAACATATATCCTGTTCCCCAAAAAACTTCTCCGCATTCTCCCATAATATCTCGCCCCAAGTGTAAGCTGGGTAAAGATGTCCTTCATAAATTTTATCTTCATCTTCAATTGATGCATATTTGGCTTCTTTAAGATACCAATTACCTGTCCAACCAATTCCTTTTCTTAAATCAGAAATTAAAGAAGACATTATCAAACTTTCTTGCCAATAATACTCACTCTCCACCCCACAATCCTTTAATAGTTTGGCTGTTTCTAAACTTATATGTGTTTTGTTTGCTTTCATAATTCCTTTCCGCTTATAAAGAGCTTGTTTAGTTTATTTATTTAGGGAGTTGATTAAATCTTCTATAACTTGCCATTCTTGAGCTCGTTCTGGATTACCAAAACCGTCATCTCTAATAAATCCGTGTTGATAATTTATAATATCTTTTATTATCTCATCTCTTTGTTTTTTCTCTAAAATATCAAACGCCTTATTTATGCCAGCTAAACTATCGCAAACTTTATTTTGTCCGATAGTGTTTAATAATGCTTTTAATAGATTTTCTTTTGTTTTAATCATAATTCCTTTGGTTAGGGTTATTTTTTGATTAAGTTTTCTAATGCTTTTAAGATAATTCTAATAAATTCAATCTGTGCGTCATCTAATTCTAAATTAATATCATCACTTATTTTACTTGTATCGTTTATTGTTAGTTCAATTTTTACTTTTTTCATAATTATTCAAATCGGGGAACAAGCTGAGAAAGGGACTGCCCGAAGGCATAGTAAAACCAAAATTTACGAAGTAACTTTCCCATACGCCGCCGTATAGATTGTTTTGACAAGGGGAATATTCATAAAGAGTATTGGTAGTTATATAGTTCCGAAGAACTGCTACCTAAACCTCAGGTTTTTAATCCAAGGTCTTGGAAATGCATCCAAGGGCTTTAAATTAATAGAGCAAGCTCTATAATTGTTACAAAGTAACAAGGAGTCTTTAAGACGATGAAACTCTTTACTACGCCACCTTATCAATATTTAATTTTAGAAAGGAGGGGGGAACAAGCGAGGAGAGATTGCCCGAAGGCGTTCACCAGGAGTTGAACCTGGAATTTTAGCTTTGAAGGCTAATGATTAAACCATTAATCTATGAAGTAACTCTCACTCTAACGCCACCTTAGCGACCTTTTTACCTATCCTAGCAGGGAAAAGATACTTATAGGGTATCTTATGTGTAGAAAGTTCCCGAGGGAGCTTGTCGGTATAAAGGAACTTTTGATATCTATTGTCAGCTTTTGGTATACCATAGCTGAGGAGGGGCTTTCGCCCATAGATATTATTTAAATTGAGGGAACAAGCGAAAATGGACTGTTAAGTGCTCTACCACTGAGCTATATCCCCATGGTTGGGGATAATAGGAATCGAACCTATGACCACTCTCTTATAAGGAGAAGTAACCATCGTCTAACGCCACTCTAATTTTTATTATTCTTTTTTTTAAGTTCTCTTGCTTCTGACTCTGCTACATAATCCTTATAAGACTTACCAATTTTTAATTTTCTGGCATTAGGTTTTCTTTCTATTGCTACTGTTTTTGAAGCAGTAGAATTCTTTTTAACTCTCATTCTCTTTAAATGGTATGCAATTGAAGCACATCTAACATTATATTTTTCAGCTATTTTTACAACACTCCATTTATCTTTTTCATATAACTTCTTAATTTCAATTTTATCTTTTTCTGTTATTTTTATAATATTTGTCATTAATCTTTTGGATTACTTTCTCCATTAATGAAATCGCTAATAGATTCTTTGCTAATTCTCCATTGTTTAAGGCTTTTAACTCCAATGTCTATTCCTTTTAATTTTCCAGATTCTAGTAAACGGTTAATATGAATTTTTGACTTACAAGGGAAAAGGCCTACTGCACTTAATCTAACTAAGTCACTAATAGTATACCATTTATTATTTTGTTTATCTTCATTTTTATTTGTCATTTTTTGATGCCTCTCTACTATGGGAACACTTTCCACGTATTTGAAAACCAACACATTCACAAAGCCAGTTTCCATCTACTTTAGTAAGTGTATATTTCTTAAATGGGTCAGAAGATGATTGAACTATAATTGTTTCTTCAATTTCTATTACTTCTTCACCTCTGACTTTATCAAGATATTCCTTAGCATGTTTCATATTATTGCATTGATGGATCTCCGTAATCAATAGTATCTTCTGACTCAATAACTGGAATCTCTGGTTCTGAATTTCGGTTTATTGTATTTTGAGTTTTAACTTCATCAGCAGTTTTAACATCAATATATCCTTTTCCACCTTGATTAATATATTCCATTACAATAGTAGTTCCTTCATCAATTGGTGCTAATCTTTCCATTAAATAATGAGGTCGATTTTCTTTATTTTTGAAAGGAACAAAATATTTATATTCTCTACCATCTTCCTCAAGATAAAACCATATTCCACTAACCATATCGCTAGTCATATAGTCTTTATTTTTACCTATTTCATCTCTTAGAACCTTAAGGGTATGAGGACCAGTTCCTTTAACTCCTCCACCTGGGAGTCTTTCTGCTAACTGAAGTTTTGTAGGTTCTATATTACCTTCTGCAATCTCTTTGTCTAAAAACGTTTGTGCATTTTTTGTCATATTTCTTTTTTGTGCTTCTTCTCTCTTAATAGCCATCTTCCACGTATAGATATCAAGACAAGCAAGAAAGCATTTAAAATGATTTTCTATATTAGTATCTTTTACGACCTCAAAACTTTCTATCCTTTTATCTTTATCCTCCTTAGATAATCTGAGGATAATGACTCCGCCATCATACTCCATATCAGTTTCTTCTTCTTTTGCTTTTAAATAAGCAGAAGTCTGTAAGAGCATTTCTGGATAAATAGCTTTTGAAGTTTTAAAATCTATAATTGTTCTTTTGCCATCTACAATAGCTTCTAAGTCGAATGTCCCTGCATAGTGGTATTTTCTTGAATAAATTTTTTGCTCACTTTTAAGGAATTTGACTTTACTATCTTTAATCCATTGAAGAAAAGAATTGATAGCATTATTCATTTCCTTGTTAATTGGTTTCTTTGGTAATGCTTTCTTTTCTAATACAGCCTTAACATAACTTTCAAGCCATCCATGAATCATTGTACCAATATCAGCAGCTTTACTTAAACGCCTCATATGAGCCCTTCTAGCCTCGTCTATGAGGCTTTTAATCTGTACTTCGTCTAATGATACTCCTGGAATTAACTCTTTTTCCAGAACTTCCATAGCCATATTAACTGCCCAAAACTTCAAAGCTGGTTTATCTAAAACTCCAATAATACTAGTAGTTCCATATACAGATTCTCCATTGGCTTCATATTTATGTCTAACATCGTCGAAGATTAATTCTACTTTTTTATCATATAAATAATATTTTTGTACCATATAAATTAAATTTAATTATTTTAGTATGTTTTTTACAATTACAACTACCACATAATGGCTGAATATTTTCAATATAATCTGAACCTCCTCTTATAAGTGGAACAATATGATCTTCAGTTAATTTAATTTCTGGCTCTGATTTTCTACAACAAGGACATCTGTATCCATATTGTTTCTTAAGTAATTCCCACTCTCCAAAAGTATGTGAACCTTCTGCATTAATTTTTCTTGCTCGGCGTCTTGCATTAAGGAATAAAACTCTTTTTATATTCTTCTTTTTCCATTCTTTTTGTATCCTTTTGTAATAACCTTTCTGGAGTGTTCTCCCATCTTTCCAACCACCAGCTTTTTCCCCTTTTCTTTGTCTATATTTTTCTTTAATTTCTATTGATAATTTCCAACGCTTCCCAGTGTTTCTACCTGGTATTCTTCGCCGTGCTATTTTTAATTTTCTCTTATGTTCATCAGAAAGTTTCTTCCCTTTATTTAATGATGGCTCTCCTTTTTTAAACCAACCTTTATTTACTCCATTTTTTGCTATTCCTTTTGGCATGATTTCTTCACATCCCCATGTATTCTATTTTTTACAATTATGTTTTTTAATTCTCTAGATAAAATGCGGTCAAAAACTTCTAACAAAGTATACCCATACTTTTCATAATCATTTATAAATGAATCTGTAGTGTTTTTAAGAACCTTTTCCCTCTCTCTTTGTATTCTCCTATATATTGTTTCTTTGTTCATATTATTTTGGTAAATCTTTGAGAATATCATGGAAGACTGTATTAGGTGTCTTTCTTGAAGACCCAAATTCTTTACATTTTTCTTGATACCTCTTATCATATTCTTTTTGAATATATATTACAAGTTCTTCTTTCTGTTCTTTGAGTTCTTGCTTAAAACCAGCTTTTAATCCTTTCTTTCATTTAAGGCTTTAATAATTTGCTGTAATCTATCTTCAGAAGTTCTGTATCTAATAGCATATCGGCGAGGAATCTTATATTCTTTAAACCAATTAGAAATTATATCATAGTGAACTTGAGGAAAGTATTTTCTTTTAATATCCCAAATTGAATAATTATGTTTTTCATACATTTCAACTAAATCTTCTTTTGAAGGTCTTAATTTATTCAACTCTTTAATTCTATTCTCTCTTCTAATAGCTGTTAATTGTTTAGCTGTTAAACGAATGTCAAGAATATCAAGTAAAAAGTGAATATTTCCAACTGAAAGACCTGAAACCTTTTTAAGTTCATTAAAAGGTAATGCATTCTCTAAATATAATTCTTTGAATTTTTTAATAACTTCAACATCTATATATTGATCTATATTAAAATCAATCTTTGGTTTTTTGTATTTATTTCTAAACTTATTTTTCTTTTCATATTTAGTAAATACAATTCTAGCACAATCTTTACAAATATGCCTAAAACCAGTTGGATCTCTTCTATCTACGTGGAAGTTATCTTTAATTAAAAGAAGTTCTCTTCCACATTTTTTACATTTTTGTGTATTGTTCATTGTTTTTTATTTAATTTATTATTTTAGATAAACTACTTCATCTTTTCTAAACATATCAAAGTCTTTTATTTTCCACGTTTTGGCTTCTATTTTTAATTCTTCACTTAATCCTTCTATTATTGTACATTGACAAAAATCACTATATCCCCATCCAAACTTTTCACGAAAACATATTGTTGTATATTTATCTTTCCTATATTCTGAATTATCTCTTAAAAATTCAATTTCACATGCTTCTCTTACTCCTGCTTTTTCAGAAGGATATACTTCACCATCAACTACTACTACATTACTATTATCAGAAATTATATTATTTTCAACTTTTTCAATATTTTGAACAGTTTCTTTATTATCAATTGTTGCTTGTTCTAACATCCTTTTAG
>JADHVA010000049.1 GCA_016784245.1 Nanobdellota archaeon | reverse complement strand
ATATTCTCTTCTTGTTTCTTTTATTTGTTCACTTAATGCTTTTGTTCTTTCAAATCTATTTTCTATTTTTTCTAAATCTTGTATTGCTGCTTCAGCTTCACTTAATTCTTCTTTTCCAGTTTGGAATGTACTATATGCTAAATTTGCTAATGCTAAAGGCATTCCTCTAAATGTTTCTCTAAATTTACTTTCATTAATAACCTTACCATCTTTATCAAAAATTTCAGCTAAACTATTTACATATTCAATTGTTTTTCTAGCAGTTTCAACCTTTCTATTAATTTCTTGATAACCTTCCATGGATTCAATTCCAGTAGCAGCTATCATTTCTATATTTTGAATTAATCTAACTTCAATATCATGTTTATTAGAAATATAAGTTTCTTCTCCATCTTCAATATCATTTCTTAATTCATCTAAGTTTCTACCATCTAATAATTCAGTTACAGAATCCATTCTTCTAGAAATTCTTTCAACTAAACCTAATTCTCTAAGTAAAGGTTCTTGTGCTAATCTTAAATTAATATCAATACTTTTTGCTCTTTCTAAATATTGATCTCTTTCATTTCTTAATGTTTCTTCATCACTTACAAGTTTTGATAAATCATTAATTCTTTTTTTCAAGTAAACTTTTTCAACTTTATGTTCTCTATTTGCTATAGTTAATTTGTCATTGTGTTTACCTAATTGATCATTATTACTTCGTAATCTAATATTATTTTGTTCTAATTTTTGAACTTCTTCTTGTAAATCAGTTAAAGTTCCTTCAGGCATTGGTGTAAATCCTTCTCCAAGAACTTCACAAGTATCACAACTTAGTACATCATATTCTTCCTCTTCATTTCTTCTTTCAAATAATTCCTCTAAATTTAATGCACCTCTCAATGCTACAGGAGTTCCTACTTTTGATCTTTTTCCTAAAAGATGTTTATAAAATCTAAGATGATCTTCAAAATTAGTTATTTCAACAGCCATAACTGGTTTAGGTCCTCTATATCCAGGAAGATTGACAACTCCAGTTCTTACTTCTGCTGAATTTAAAATACCTAGAACATTATTTTTCCATTTATCTAGGTCTTCAAAATCTGTTGCATCTGGATAAACAAGAACTCTTACATCATCAATTCCATATTTCCAATCTTTTCCATTATTTTGGGATCTAGACTTTGCCATATATAGAAATTTTTAACTTTTCCTTTATAAATCTTTCTCTCTGTAACTATTCCTTAGTAATTACTAAACTAGTCTAATAGCATCCAAATTTCTAGGAACAGAGGTCTCAACTCTCATAAGTTTATGTACAGATGAAGCTAAATCCAGACATTTTGAGCTTTCTCCGTGATTCATAACTACTCTTTTCGGTCTAGGTTCTAAGTTCTTCAAGAAAGATATCAATTGAGGTCTTGAACTATGTCCAGAAAATCCTTTGATTGTAAAAACTCTAGCATTCATTTTTATAACTTCACTTCTATTTGCATCAACTGAGAAACTAAATTCTTTTTCTCCATCTTGAATTCTTTTTCCAAGTGAACCCTTTCCTTGATAACAGGTTAAAATAATTGCATTTTTAGGGTTTGGTCCTAAATTTTTAAAATATTCAACAGAAGCACCACCTGTAAGCATACCAGAAGTTGCTAAAACTAAACAAGGTTCTTTTGAATCAATAACCCTATGCATTTCTTTATAAGTTCCAACTCTTTTGAAAATTTCTGATAAAAATGGGTTTTTTCCTTCATAAAAAATTTCTTTTTTAACTTTATTATTAAAAAAATCTGGATATGCTGTATGGATTGCAGTAACATCCCAAACCATTCCTTGAATATAAACTGGAATTTTTGGAACCTTTCCTTCTCTTATTGCTCTCTCAATAATAACCATAATTTCTTGTGATCTTCCAACTCCTAAAACAGGCATTAAAACTTTTCCACCTTTCTTAACAGTATCATTAATAATCTTTACAAGTTCAGCCTCACAATCTGTTCTAGATGGAGGAATATCATTTTTTGAACCATATGTACTTTCAACAATTACTGTTTCTAATCTTGGGAATCTTGTTACAGCTCTTGATAATAAATTTGAATAATCATACAACATATCTCCAGTGTATAATAAATTATGTAAACCATTTCCAATATGTAAATGAGTCATTGCACTTCCTAAAATATGTCCTGCATTATAGAATGTAATTCTAATATCAGGTGTAATATCTGAAACTTCATTATAGTCAAGACAAATTGTTTGCTTTACCATTTGTTTAACTTCAGTAATACTAAATGGTGCTTCTGAACTTTCTTTAAATCCAACTGAAATATAATCTAAAGCTAACAGAGACATAATATCTCTAGTTGGTCTTGTACAATAAATTGGTCCAGTATATCCATATTTGATTAACAATGGTACCATTGAACTATGGTCTAAGTGAGCGTGAGAAATAATAACTGCATCAATTTCATTTATTTTAAACTCAGGTAAATCAAACTGTGGATACATATGTTCTTTATTTGCTGCAACATTTATTCCACAATCTAAAACTATTCTTGACTCTGGAGTTTGTAAAAATAAACAACTTCTACCAACTTGTCTTCCAGCTCCTAAGAAAGAAAGTCTTACCCATTCATTTTTCTTTCCTCTTATCCATCCATTATAAATTCTTTTTCCAACTTGATTTAAAAATTTCTTTCTAAAATCATTATTTTCATAAAGTACTGCTCTAATATTTTCAATAATTATAGATCTTATTGTAGGTGTTCTTTTTATCAAAGGTACCCAATAAGTTGCTTCTTTAATTTTTTGTAATAATTCTCCTGATTTTCCAATTGCTAAACCTGGTTTTTCAGCTTCAATAATAACTCTACTTCTTTGAGGATCAAAAATAATTTGTGCAACATTACATTCTTCTGGTAAAATACTTCTAATTAACTTTTCAGCTTTTTCTTGGCTTAAAGATAGTTTTGGATCTGGTCTTAATTCAATTCTTTTCTTAAATTCATTAACTAATTCTCTAATTTTCCCTTTATTATCAAGAAAGAATTCTTTATTTTGGGTATATAAAATAATATTTGCAGCTTCAAAACTAGCTGAAGTAATTTCTTTATTATCGTCTAACTTTTTTATAACTTCTTGTAATATATCTGCCATTTTTTTAAAACACCTTATTTTTTAAAATTAAAAATAAATAAGAGAGTTACTTTAGAACACTCTTTACTTCTTTTTTAACTACAAATTCTACGCCCTTTGCATTTATTACTACAACATCAATTCCATTTCCTGTACAAGAATCTCTATTCATTGCACTTAGTAAAGCTCTCTCAGCAATTTCCTTTGCTTCTTTAACTGTTAAATCTTTCTTAAACAAAGTTTCTAACACTCCGATTGCTACGCTACTTCCAGAACCAATAGATGCATAGTCGTCAATTTCCATAACATTTCCATCAAAAGAAATATCATAAAGACTATATTTGTCCTTAACATCATATCCTCCAAATAAAAATCCAACAATTCCTGGAATCATACTTGGCCTTCTAATATTTGAATATGTCATATTAGCTAACAAATTTGCAGCTTCTTTTACACTAGGTTCCTTACCTTTTCTCATATTTAATAACATTAACTGAGCTCTAATTAACTTTGTAAATAATTGAATATCACTAACTAAACCTGCTGTTGTCATAGCCATATGATCACTCACTGGTACTACTTTCAGCACTTTCTTATTAGCTATTAAATTCCCTGCTGTTGCTCTTTTATCAGCAGCTAGAACTATTCCATCTTTACAAACTAAACCTACAGTTGTTGTTCCCTTTTTAGGATATGCTTCCATTTTTATTGCACCTCATAATTTTGAAAGAAGTAAAACTTCATTAAAACTAAGGTATAATATCTTCCTTATAAGTCTTTTGGTTCTAGTTTTACCTCATTTCAAACCTATAATCTTACTAACTCTATTCTTTACAAAATGATCTTCACTTAAATCTAATATTAAATTCTCAGCTTTCAAATAATTTCGTTCTCTAATTACATAACTTATACCTTTTTCATTTAGAATTTTCTTACCTTTCCACTTGGCTTTGAATTTTTTCATCCTTTCTTTAGATTTTATTTCTGGACCATAGTGTTTAATTTCTTTTGACAATTCAACTTTATCTAACAAGAACCATAATATTGCTTTTTCTTCCCAATTCCATCCTGCATTTTTCACTTTAAATTCATTTTCTTCTAATCTCTTTTTAATAAAATCAAAACTTTTCAATAATTTTGCACCAACAACATCTCTTTTTCCATCTAAAGGTAAAACTTCTAAACAAATTAATTCTCCTTTTTTCTTTTTCAAAAGATCTAAATTAAATTCATCTCTTACAAAAAAATCTTCTTTATTTTTACTCTTCAAAAATTTTTTAGCAGAATTTTTAAACAAACTATATTTTTCTTTAGAAATTACTGCAGCAACATTTCTTGTATCTTGTACAGGATCAACAATAATAAGTGGAGAAAACATTTTAGATTTATTCAACACTACTTTACCATTATGATAATTCTCAGGATCTAGAACAGTTTTACTTTTCCATTTAGCTACATTTTCAATTAGTTTATCAAAGCCACCATAATATATTGTTAAAACTTCTAAAGCATAACCTGAAAATCCTTTAATATAAGATTCAGCTCCATAAAGTCCATTAGCTTTTGCAAAAGATTTTGCTAGACGAATATCATTTACATATTTTTTATGTTTTCTAACCCATTTTTTATGAAAAGGAGAAATATCTGTAATATTATCAGCATCCTCAACTTTTTTAATATCCATAATTGGAATCAATTCAACATCATATCCTTTAACATCTAATTTAAAATAATCTCTACTACCATGTAAAACATTAGCTTTCTTTACTTTTTTCTTCAAAACTTCAGATATGTCCATCCCACTATAAAATTTTTGATCAAACTTTACATAAATATCAATATCATGATTTCCTTTCAACCATGTCCCTTTTGCAGAAGAACCACCTAATTCTAGCTTAACATTTTTTATTTTAATAGAATTCATAATTTTATTTGCAACTTTTTTCAAATCTTCTTCTTCTTTTTTATTAGGTTTTATATTTTTTAAAACTTTTTTTCGCCATGGCATACTTTTCTAATTGTCTACTTTCAATATAAACTTTTTGGATACTTATATAAATCAAGAAACCTGGATTCAATACATGCAAGTTCACATGCACAATTATTTTAGGTTTAAAGAATACTTAACTAGAGAGTTATTTGAGATTTATTTCCTATTAGGTTTAAGAAATTTTGCAATTTTTATGATTGGAATTTTCATTCCTATTTTCTTCTACACAGAATTAAATTATTCTATTCCATATATTGCATTTTTTTACTTGTTATTATTCTTTTCAGTAGCAATTACTTTTCCATTTT
>JADHVA010000048.1 GCA_016784245.1 Nanobdellota archaeon | reverse complement strand
CACATTACTACTTATTTTTTCTAGAGCTGATGCGAGTGAAAATGGGTCTTTTGTTAATCTAGCACCAGTCTCATCTGCTAAAAATTCTCGTGACCTAGAAATTGCAAACTGAATAATCATTGCCATTATTGGTGCAACTATTGCAAGGACAAGAAGTTCGATAATGTTTCCTCCTTTATCATTACCTCGTCCAAATCCACCAAAAATTGCTGCCCATCTTGCCATCATAGCAATATATGAAATAACTCCAGCAATGGTTGCTGCAACTGATGAAATTAAAATATCTCTGTTTTTTATATGTCCAACTTCGTGCGCTAAAACTCCTTTTAATTCATTTTTATTTAAGATTTGTAAAATGCCCGTCGTTACTGCAACAACTGCATGCGCAGGATTTCTCCCCGTGGCAAAGGCATTTCCTTGTTGTGATTCCACAATAAACACTTTTGGCATAGGTAAATGGGCATTTTGTGTTATTTCACGTACCATGGAATACAAATCTGAATGAGTACTCTTATCTGCTTCTTTAGCTTTGTAAATCTTAAGAACAATTTTATCTGAGAACCAATATGAAAAGAAGTTGATTCCACCAGCAAAAATAAGGCCTATCAAAAGACCACTTCGTCCACCAATAAGTCCTCCAATAAATAAGAATAATCCTGTAAGAAGTCCAAGTAATAGTACAGTTTTAATCTGATTTTTGTACATTGTAGTTAAATTCTTTGGAACAGTAGTTTAAATAGTTTGTGATTAGAGCTTGCAGGATATAATTATCTATACTAGTTTAGCAAGACTCTTGCTTCGAAAGACTTAAAAACCTATAGTTACCACTAATATTTCATGGAAACAATCACTGTGAGAGTAGTTATAGAAGTTCTTGGTAAACCAAAAGAACATGTTGAAGAAACTTTACAAAAGTATATAGAAAACATTGTGAAGGATGAGAGGTATACTGTAACAGAAAAAGAAGTTGCAGAAATAAAACAACAAGATGAAGGAGAATTATGGATGAGTTTTGGCGAATTGGAGTTTACAACAGATAATTTAGAACATGTCACTTCTTTTTGTTTTGATTATATGCCCTCAATCATTGAAATAATAAAACCAACAGATATTTCATTTAACAACTTTGATTTATCTCACTTTTTGAATGATTTACAGGCACATTTACATCAAGTTGATATGGTTGCAAAAGAGCTTAACTTACAAAATAAACAACTTCAACAAAACACAGCTTCCCTATTAAAAAATTATATTCAAATTCTTTTAAGTAAACAAGCATTAACTCTTATTCAGATATCAAAATTAACTGGAGTTAAAGAACAATCAATTGGAGATTATTTAGACAAATTAATAGATGAAAAGAAGGTGGATTTAGATGGAGAGGTATATTCATTAGTCAAAAAAGAATGATGGATGAAACAACAAGTAATCAAAAAAAAGTAGAAGCAATTCTTTTTACTGTTGGCAAAGGCATAACTACAGAGCGTATCGCAGCTCTTTGTTCAATCGATGAAGCAGAAGTAAACAATCATTTGGTAAATCTTAAAGAAGTATATGACCAAAGAGATCATTCACTTCGAATTACTCAACATGAGAATACATGGAAATTAACAGTTCGTGATGAATTTATTCCACTTGTAAGTTCTATTGTTCAATCTACTGATATGGAGCGAGCAGTTATGCAAACACTTGCAGTTATTGCATGGCGTTATCCTGTGGTTCAATCTGAAATTATCAAACTAAGGGGACCTAGTGCGTATGAGCATATGGCAGGACTAATTGAACAAGGGTTTGTGTCTAAAGAAAAATTTGGAAGAACATACAAAGTAAAACTAACAAAGAAATTTTTCGAGTTTTTTGATTTACCTAGTGATGAAGCAAAACAAGCATTCTTAAAACAAGTACCAATTGAAATTTTGCAAGAAGCAGAAGATGTAAATAAAGAAGCAGATGAGATTGATCGGGTAGTAGAAGCGCAAGAAAAAAAGGTTGCAGCGCATTCTGAAATCTCACGTGCAATGCACGACGTAAAAAAAGAATAAAAAGAGAGAAAAGGTTAGTCAATCACCACAAGCTTTATAAAGAAACTTCTCATATATTCTATTGATGTTTATCGACGGTAAACTGTAAAAAAATAACATTATTTTTAATATAAAAAAAGCCACATAAAAAATACTAAAATGGATGAAGCACAAGAACAAAAAGAATCAATGGATTTTGATAAGATTATTGTAAAACCAATCCAAGATGAGATGAAGCAAGCATACATTAATTATGCTATGGCGGTAATCGTTGGGCGTGCTCTTCCTTGTGCAAAAGATGGTCTAAAACCAGTTCATCGAAGAATTTTATATGCCATGTATGATATGGGCATGCTTCATAATAAACCATTCAAAAAATCAGCAAGAATCGTTGGGGAAGTGTTAGGAAAGTACCATCCACACGGTGATACTGCAGTGTATGATTCTTTAGTACGTATGGCGCAGCATTTCTCGCTTAGATCTCCACTCATTTTTGGCCAAGGTAACTTTGGTTCAATTGATGGGGATAATGCAGCAGCAATGAGGTATTGTGTAACTGGTGATACTTTAGTTTTATCTGATAATGGTTTAGTTTTAATAAAGGATTTAGCTCCTAATAAAGGAGAAAAAATACACAAAAAAATATTGAGTTATAATGGTAAAAAAAATAATGCTGTTAAATTTTTTGATTCAGGGAAACATGATATCATCATGATCAAAACATCTCAAGGATACGAACTTAAAGGAAGTTTTAATCATCCAGTGTTATGTTGGACCATTAATGAATTTGGAACTCCTTCCATTATTTGGAAACAGTTAGAAGAAATTACAAAAAAAGATTATGTTTTAATTAATAGAAATTATGGTTTGTTTAGTAAAAGTAATTTAGATTTAAAGAATTTTCATGCAAGGGGTTCAAAAAAAGAAAAAGACATATCTTTACCATCAAAGATGAATAAATCTTTAGCCTTTTTATTAGGGGCTCTTGTATCTGAAGGGAGTTTCCATCAAAATAAATTTATTTTTAATAATAAAGACAACCAATTTTATTCAAAAGTTAAACAAAATATTCTTCTAAATTTTAAAGGAACAAAATTATATGAAAGAAAGATTAAAGGTGGATGTACTGAATTAGACTTTTATCATCAAAAACCAGTCAATTTTCTAAAAAATATTGGGTTAAAATCTGTGAAATCAGATTTAAAAGAAATTCCATTTTCTGTATTAAATTCCAAACAAGATGTGGTTAGAGAGTTTTTAGTTGCATTGTTCGAAGGCGATGGTTCTGTTCAAGTAATTATAGATAAAAGACATGGTGGGAAGTCCATACAATTATGCTATCATTCTAAGAGTAAAAAATTAATTTCTCAATTAAAATATGTGTTATTAAATTTTGGTATTGTGACAACTAAACCTTATGTTGATAAGAGAAATGGCTGTTACAAACTTTCAATTTCAGGAACAGATAATATATTAAAATTCAAACAAAAAATTGGTTTTTTCTCTGAGAGGAAAAAATCAATCTTAGCTGGAATTAATACAATAAATAAAAGTAGGTTAAGTAAAACAGATACAATCCCTTATTTAAATGAGTACCTTCGTAAAAATTATTCTCAAAGTTTTATTAAAAGAAACAATTTTGATAGATATAACAGCTTAGAAAAAAATTATAATAGTTTAGTTTCTATCATTAAGCCTTCTGATAAAAGTTTGATTGATTGGTTATTAAAACATAGATACTTTTTTGATAAGCTCATAGATGTGTCTAAACAATCAAAGAAGGAAACAGTATATTCTGTTAAAGTAGAAAGTTCTTGTCATTCATTTGTTGCAAATGGATTTATTAATCATAATACTGAAGCAAAACTTACCAAACTTGCTGAAGAATTATTACGTGATATTGAAAAAGAAACAGTTTCATTTAAAGATAATTTTGACTCTTCGCTTACTGAACCAACAGTTCTTCCATCAAAATTTCCAAACCTTTTGATGAATGGAAGCTCAGGAATCGCAGTTGGAATGGCAACAAATATTCCCCCACATAATCTTGTGGAGGTATGTAATGCAGTTATTGCAATGATTGAAAATCCAGATATCAGTGTTCAAGAATTAATCCAAATAGTCCCTGGGCCAGACTTTCCAACTGGCGGGGAAGTGTATGTTGGCGAAGAACTTCTTGCAGGCTATACTCGTGGTCGAGGAAAAGTTGTTATCAAATCTGTAGTTGATATTGAAGATAAAAAAATTATTATTCGAGAAATACCTTACCAAGTAAACAAAACTGATCTTATTATTCAAATTGCTGATCTTGTCAAAGAAAAAAGAGTTCTTGGAATTAGAAATATTAATGACGAATCTGATCGTGAAGGAATACGTGTTGTTATTGATCTAAAAAGTGATGCTGATGCTCAAGTTGTTCTTAATCAATTATATTCCTATTCAAGGCTTCGTATTTCATTTAGTTTAAACATGCTTGCATTAGTGAATAACGAACCAAAATTACTCGGGTTAAAACAACTTTTAGAACAGCACATTATGCATCGGAAAGATGTTATCACGAAACGAACTGCGTTTGATTTACGTAAAGCAGAGGAGAGATTGCACGTACTTGAAGGTTTGTTAGTAGCATTAAATAACATTGATGAAGTTATTCCAGCAATTAAACAAAGTAAAACGATTGAAGATGCAAAAAATCATCTTATGCAAAAATATACTCTTTCAGAAATTCAAGCTAAAGCAATTTTAGATTTAAAATTACAAAAGTTAGCATCATTAGAGCAAGAAAAATTACGCTCAGAACATACAACTCTTCTTAGTTTTGCGGAATCTTTACGAGAAATTTTAGCTTCAAAAGAAAAAATAAATGAAATTATTGTTACTGAAACTATAGAACTTCAAGATAAATATGGTGATGAGCGGAGAAGTAAAATTCTTCAGGGAGAATCTACAAATGTTGATATGGAAGATTTAATCGAAGAAACAACACAAGTTGTGACACTTACAAATGCAGGATATCTTAAACGGTTACCGCTTGATACATATAGGACACAAAATCGTGGTGGGAGAGGCGTGAGTGCAACTGGCATGAAAGATGAAGATTTCATTAAAGATGTATATGTTGCATCAACTCATTCACATTTACTTTGTTTTACTGACCGTGGTCAGTTATATTGGCTTAAAGTATACAGGATTCCTGAAGGAAGTAGGCAATCACGTGGCAGACATATCGCAAACATAGTTGAACTTAAAGAAGATGAAGAAATCACTGCGATTGTTCCAGTACGTAATTTTGAAGAAGGATTTTTGTTTATGGCAACTAAAAATGGAACCGTAAAGAAAACAGTAATGTCTCAATTTGCAAATCCACGAAAAGGTGGAATTAGAGCAATAGGTTTAGATGAAG
>JADHVA010000047.1 GCA_016784245.1 Nanobdellota archaeon | reverse complement strand
CCTCATATAAAGAATTGAGAGCTTTTATTTTATAATTGTTTCTATTAATTAATTAATATAATGGTGAATATGGATTTCTCCAAAATGTTCTTCTTGCTCAAGATTTATTAGTTTCTGATTGTGTAGATAAAGAAGTGGCATAAATGTGTAAATTTTATCTTCCTTTTTTTCACTTGGAAGAATTTCTGAAAATGTTGTTTTTGTATTCTTTGTAAAAAGGCCCATTAATTTATTTTGTAATTTGTCAATTAAATCGTGAATGTCTACAGTTTTTTCTGGGATTATTGGTTTGTTGATTGATAAAAATCTGCTTAATCTTAATTTTCTTCTTGTGTCAACTTTTAATGCTTTTTCTAAAGCACCAATTAAATCAGCAACAGAAACTTTTCTTTTTCTTGCTTGAGGAGTTCGGATACCAAGTTTAGGTATTTCAACTTTGTGCTCATGGAAAGGTAAAAAATCTCCGAGTTCTTCAAACTCTTCTTCAGTGTGAAATAAATATGAATCAAAATTGCAAATATCTTCTTTGACTAATCTTTGTGATTTAATTTTTAGTAACATTGCTGAAGCTAAAAGTACTTTACCTGAAACTTGGTAGTTCATTTCTTTCATATCTTTAACAGTTTGGATATATCTAGCTGTTAGTATGCTTAAATCAACATCCCAAGGATTCATTTGTTCAGTTTTTACAAGGTTGTAGATGATATCTTTCCATGTAACTTCATTTTCTTTGAGAAGCATGTCGTAAATCTGTTCTTGCATTGGTAAAAAGAGAGAAAAAGAGTTTATAAAGTTTATTGGTCATATAAGTTACATTTGTAATAATTAAAATCTAACCAAGGTCTAGTTTCTTCACAAATACAAGTTTTATCAGATAATCTATTACAATAATTTTCTGTACTTTTTTGGTTAAAACAATCTGTTGGTTCTCTTTTATTGAAGAAATAATCTCCTGGAAGTGGTTTTTCTACAAATAGTAAATTATTATCAGTTTTATAATCAATATTATAATGACAATAAAATTCTCTTGTTTCAACTATTGCATTATTTTCTTCACAAAGATCTTCCCAATCATTTAAAATTTCATCTTTATTACAATTAGTTTCACATGCAACTGTATCAATTCCCCATGAATATCCAGAACCATCAGTGAATAGAGAACATTTTTCTATTTGATATGGTTTATATATACCTAATGTTCCACATCTGTATTTATTTACATTATCTTCATTACAATCTGATGCGGATGTATCATCTGTGTTTTCTTCTTCTCCATATTCTTCTGTACAAGCTATTCCTTCTGTATCAGAAATTCCTGTTGTACATTCTCCAGGACAAATATCAACATATGTCCAAGTCCATCCTCTATTTGAAGGATCACAAACATAAATATTATTATTTGTACAAGTAAATTGATTTGAGTATGCAGCACAAGATTCTTCGATGTTTATTTCTTCTTTTTCACTAGTTCCACTTCTACTTGAAGCATCTTCAATATTATATCCTAATTCTTGAGCTCTTGTAGATTGTGATGAATATTCTGATTTTAGTGTTGCTGTAGAAGTTAATTGATCTTTTAAGCCCGAAGTACACATGTAATAAGGTAAATCAGTTTGAGTAGTACATTGGTTTCTTTCACAATCTTCATTAGCATCACACTGTGTTTTTGATAAACCATTATTGAAATATTTATCCCATGCACACCAACAACCTTTTGATCTAGGTTCTTCTTCTTCTAAATCTTCTGTTGTACCTTCTTTAACACTTTCACCAGTTCCAGTTTCAACTTTATCTGTTTCATCTTCAGTTTCTAAGTTTGCTTCACATGTTTCTGCAGGTTCTAATTTAACAAATGCTTCTTCTACAGTATAGGATCCAGTTTTTCTACCTTTTAATTTTTTACAACCAACAGTTCTCATTTCTGCGTATTCTGTTATTGCATCTGTATTATCGATACAATTAGGATTACAAAAGATCAAATCAACATTTCCTTCCAAATTAGTTCTTATTAGATATTCATTATTATTTCCTTTTTTTAAGGAATATCTTTTATTTTTATTTTTATCATAAATTTGGCCACCTGACATAGAGATAAAATTTAATCTATTATCTAAACCTATTATATTTGCAGTATTTTTATCTGGTAAAAAGTATAAATGTCCAATTCTAAATGTAGCTGCATTTAATGTGAAAATATTATCTCCTTCAAATTCTGAATCAATGGAAGTATCTTCTACTTCTTCTATAAGTTCATCAAAGTTTATGATTGTATCCACTATTAAACTCTCTGTTAAATGTAAAGTGAATATGTTTTTTGAATCTTGTCTGTTGAAATTCCACATTGTTACAAAAGGCATTCCATATTCATATAATAAATTAAAACAATCTGCTTTTTCACATTCCCAAGTATTTTCTGAGTAAGATAAATCGTTCATATTGTTTGCTTCAATATAAAATTTAGGATAATTATTATTACATCTTAGAATATAATAAGAACTTTTTGTTTCTTCATTTTTTGTGAAGTAGCAAGATGTAGCTTCACAGATTTGATTATCATCTTTTACATAATTTAAAAGTTCAAATGTTGTATCTTTTCCTAGAGTTGATAAATCTTCTTCATTGAATTGAATTTTGTTATCATCATCCAAAGTACATGCTAATATTTGTTCTTTATCTTCTGAATCTTCATTTACTTCAATTTTTGTTGTAATGTATTCTCCAATTTCTTCATCTTCTAGAATATTAAATGTTACAGTATCTTCATTGTTTAATTTTAATTCAAAATTTGTTTTTATATCCTTATAAAATTTAAAAGGATTATTATTTATAAGGGATATAATTTTGAATTCATCATAATATGTTTCTAAATTTTTGTTTTTTAAGATGAATGTAGAAGTTTCTTTATTATTTTCATTAGTATTTTGATAATCTTCTAATATGTATACGTTGGAATCTTCATCGATTATTTCAATGTAATCTAGATTTAGAGCTTGACTTGTAGTTTTATATATTAATGTTAAATATATAAAATCCTCTATATAATTTAATTTTAAATTTTCTGGAATTGTAATTAGAATATAAGAGTTAAAAATTATGTTGTCTAGGCCAAAATTGTTTATTTCTATGTCCTCATCAGTTGTTATTAAATTTAATAAATTTAAATCGTTATATTTATCTTTTATGAAAGTAATTTCTCCAGATTCAGTTTTCCCTGTAATTGATATATAACTTTCATTATTAATAGCTAAAGATAAAGTTTCACCTTCTGCAACTTCTAAATTTGCTCCATATTCATTAAAAGTAATCTCTTTGTTTTCTTTAATTAATTCTACATAAACTCCATTGATCATAGCATTATTAATATCAACATTTGTAGTTATTTCTATACTTTGATCATTCTTAATTTTAACTTTAACATTTTCAAGAGAAGTTATACCTTCAATTTCAATATTACAATATTCATAAGTTCCAGATCTTTCATCTAATTGTAAATTATATTTATTATCTTCAAAATTAGTACTAATTTCATTAGTACAAATTAATTCATAAGCAGAAGTAAAACTAATTAAAAGTATAAAAATTAATGGAATTAATAATAACTTTTTCATAATAATGACTCCCAATATTCTTCAAAGGATAATCCTGCAGTTTCTTCATCTGTTGGAAAGTAAGATGCAAATATGTATGTATAATTTTGTTCTCCGTTAAAAGAAGTTGTATCTTCTAATATATAGACAAAAGTTTCATTGTCATAAGGAATGTAAGTAACTTTGTTTAAACCTAATGAAAGTAAATAATTTAAATCTAACTCTTCAGGATTTTCTTGATCATAATATACAATCTCTTGAGCTATACTATGTAACCAACCAAGGTTTGCATCAATTTCTGTGTTGTATGAATCTGTTAAGTAATATATATTTTCACCAGATTCTATAATAAGAGGATAATTTAATTCTAATTCTACAGTGTTGTTATTGATTATAGAACTAATTGATATTTCATCTTCAGTGATTTCAAAGTTTGAATAATCTTCTAAGAAAACACAAGATGTGAAAAGTTCTTCTGTATATATATTAAGTTCTTTTTGTAATTGTTCTTCACTAATAGAAAGATCTTCACCATCATTATAGTAATAAGGTAAATCGTAACCAAGTTCTTCAATGTAAATAGAATTTCTTGAAATTTCATAATAACCACCAGTTAAAGCAATATTTGATACTGCATTTTCTGTAGCAAATTCTGTACAGTCTTGTATGTGATCATAAATTTCTTGTATTTCAGAAGGGTAAGAAATTGAAGAAGATAAACCAACAGTATCTAATAATGTATCCTTATAATAGTAAACCATTCCTAAAATTAAAATTAATGCAATACCTAATATAACGAATAAAGTAAACTGCCCTCTTTTTTGCATAGAGCTCCTTAATAGATTATTATTTATATATATTTTGTTTTTATAATCGCTTTTGTCGGTACTTGCCTATGAATTCTTCAAAGATTAAACCATCCTTTAATAATTCTGGATAAGAAATAGAAAAACTGTCACCTTTAGATTTTGTTAAATTTTTTGCTTGGATAAAATACCAGCCTTTGTTGTCAAATCTTACAGCTAGCCAAGCTTCAGCATTAAAGGAATTTGAGAAAAGTAAAAGTTCGTCAATTTCTTTTAATGGGAAATAAAGTTTTTTAGCTTTTGTAGATTTACATTCAATTGCAAGAGTTCTTGAGCCATTACTAGCTAATAAATCTGGAGATGGTTTCGTTGTGCTGCCTGAACCAGCAGATCTAACACAAGGTCCAAAATGTTTCCAGAGCAAATGAAATAGTTCTCTTTCGGATCTAGAACCTTTTTTTTTCATATAATATAAAATATCAAAGAACTATTTAAAATAATCTAAATAAAAAAAATAAAAAAATTAAAGATCTCTAGGTTGAATTGTACTTCTTTTATTTGCTTTAGCTCTTTCACAAGCTCTTCTAATAAGAGTTAATACTTCTTCATTTAGTGAATCTGCGAAATCACTTGCAACATTCATACCTTCAGCCATTTCTTTTATTTTACTTTTAACTACAACCATATCTGCCATTTGTGTTTACCTCCAATAAGTTAATTTCATTGAGAAAGTAGAGGTTTATAAAGTTTTCTCTACTTTTGGAATATTAGAATTTTGTAATTTAAGTTACTTGTGGAGACTTCTCTTTCGTCGATAATTTTTAAATCTTGGTTAAATTCTTTTAATAATTCTACTTTTGGAGCAATAAATATAATTATTGAATTATCTTTCATAATGTAATCTAGTTGATGGAATAATTCTTTGTAAAGTTTTTTGATTTCTTTTTCTGGAATTGTTTTGGATGGATAAGGAGGAGCAGTAATTAAACAGTCCACTTCTTTTTCTTTTAACTTTGTGTCTAACCATTCTATTTCAATT
>JADHVA010000046.1 GCA_016784245.1 Nanobdellota archaeon | reverse complement strand
AAAGAAGATATTAAAGAAATTCTTTTTGATGTTCCATTGATTGTAGAAAGTGCAAATAGATATATTGATTATATTTATAGAGCAAAAAAAAAGAAATGGACATTTTAATCCTGCAAGATCTAATTTAGAATATTTCTTAAGACATTTTGATATTGAAAAAAATGGAACTAGAAAGAGACCAAGAAATTCATATATAGAAATGTGGCAAAGACTAGGAGTATGGCCAAACCTAGGAAAAGATTCTGAAGATACTTATTTTGAAAGATTAGTTGAGAAAGATGAAGTATTACATAATAGATTAAATGGAGTTATTGATGATATCAGAAATGATAATTGGGAAAATCAAGAAAGATTAAAGATGTTAGAATTTTTAATTGAAAAAGGAGCTGAAGGAATTATTGAAAGTTTTGGACCTGAATCATATGATCTTCTTGTTGCAATTTATGGAGCTGAAAAATTTCCTGAAGAAAGAAGATTTTTGTTAGGAAAAAAACCAGTGAGGGAACATTTGGCAACTTGTAGAAGAGAGAAGCCTCCTGTAGAAAGAGATTGGGAAACTGATATGATAAAATCATTAAGAAATATTGGAATGAAACCAAAAACTTATGAAGATAATTTAATGGTTCAAAGATATTTAAGAAATAGATTTATTGTACCATACTTAGATCGATATTTCAAAGGTGAAGAAGTTTTAGAAGAGTTGAAAGAAAGAAAGGGTGGAGACTACATTGAAAAAAAGCTTTTAGAATTTTCAGTTCAACATTTTGAAAGAATGGAAAGATTAAGAAATTTAAATAGTATAAAAAAAAGTTTAAGAGGAATTAGAATTAGAGAGTAAAGCTTATAAATTAGGAGAAAAAAACAAGAAAAATGACAGATAAAAAATTATTAGATGAATTAAGTAGATTAGTTCAAGATAATCCAGAAGTTGCAGAAGCTTTTTTGAAAGAAAAAGGTTATACTTTTGAAGAAGCACAAGAAGAAAGCTTAGCTTTTGGAAAAAATTTTTGGGAAAGAAATACAGATGAAGTTGCACAAGATTTATGTGGAACAACAATGAATGTTTATCAAGATGGTAAAGTTATTGCAACAGGAAGATTTTCAGAAGTCTATTCATGGGATACTATACCCTTAGAAGGTAGAGATAAAAGTAGATTTGGAGAATTAAATCAATGTTCACCTGGAGAATTATTCCCTTATAGAATGTTTGGTGGATTTGGTTTTGGTGTAAAAGCTGGAAATAATCAAGAACATGGATTAGTTGTTGTTAGAGGAGCATATAAATTAAATGGAGCTACTACTCAAAAAGAAAGATTAGTAAGACCAACAAAAGTTCTTGGACATTTTGGTATTGACCATAATACAAAAGGACAACAATTAATTATTCCAGAAAGAAGATTATTAATTCCAGCAAATGAAAAAGTTAGATCTTATGTGGAAGAAGTTGTAAATCCTCATGATGGAAAATTTGCAGATTTTGGGGTTAAAGGTTACAAACTTTCTAGAATTTGCTAATAAATTTATTTTTTTTAATATAAAATCTCCATGGTAATTCTACTGCTTTTGTTATTCCAATTCTAGTTGTTGCATGAATATCTTCTTTAGGAATTTCTTTGTAATGATAAAGTTTTAATTTGTCATGAATTTTTGTAGCATTAATTTCTTTTGTTATGCTTAAAGCCTGACATAGTTTTCCAGGACCTGAACAAAGATTATGTAATTTGTCAGTTTTTCTTCTTGTGTGCATTTCTTCCATCCCTTCTAAAGGTTCTAATGCTCTGATTAAAACTGCCCCTCTTTCACCTTTATTTGTTGTAAAATTTAAGCAGTGATACATACCATATATTAAGTAGATATACACATATCCATAAGTAGAATACATGATTTCACTCCTAGGTGTGATTTTGTTAGCATGAGAGGCCTGATCGTCTTTATATGCCTCAGTTTCTACAATCATTGCCTTATGACCATTATATTCTATTAGCTTACCTAGAAGGAATTTAGCTAGATCTACAGCATCTCCTGAGAAGTGTTTTATAGAGACTTTTTTCATGATTTTAAGGAAATCTTGAGGTTTTAAATAGTTTTATTAATCACTCTATAGTAGCTACAAAATCGAAAGTTTTATAAATGAGTTATTTGTCTTAAATATTAGTTTTGTTAAGGGAAATATCCCTGAAGCAATCCCTCCCTGTGTGTATGCGGTGCGATGTGCACCCATACCTCCCTATTATATTCTAAACTAATACTAAGATCATGTTGAACTTATTTTTTTTCAAAGATAATAAAAAACTTTAAAAAGAGAAAATGATTGAATTAAATTAATGACAGTTATTACTAAGTTAAAGTGTAGAGGGTTTAAATCTTTTGCAAAAAATGTAGAAGTAAATTTCTTGCCGGGTTTTAACTGTGTTATGGGTCCAAATGGTTTTGGAAAGTCTAATGTTATTGATGCTATTTGTTTTGTTCTTGGAAAAAGTTCTGCTAAAGGATTAAGAGCAGAGAAGTCTGCTAACCTAATATATAATGGTGGTAAAAAAGGTAAAGGTGCAAATGAAGCTGAAGTTTCAATTTATTTTGATAATTCTAAAAAAGTTTTTCCTTATGATGAAAAAGAAATTAAATTTACTAGAGTGGTAAAAAAAACTGGTAATAGTAAATATATGATTAATGGAAAAACTCTAACAAGACAGCAAGTTGTTGATGTATTAAGAACTGCAAGAATTGATCCTGATGGACATAATATTGTTCTTCAAGGAGATGTAATTAGATTTATGGACATGAAGTCTAATGATAGAAGAGAAATTATAGAAGACATTGCTGGTATTTCTGTGTTTGAAGAGAAAAAAAATAAAGCAATGAATGAATTAAATAAAGTTCAAGAAAGATTAAATGAAGCTGAAATTATTCTTACTGAAAGAGAGAAAACTCTGAGAGACTTGAAAAAGGATAGAGATCAAGCTCTAGAGTATAAAAATTTAGAAAAAAATGTTGAAAGAAATAAAGCTACAAAAATAAATTTAATTTTAAAAGATAAAAAAGAATCTCTAGAAGGTGTTGAAAAGAAATTTGTTGAACATGAAGAGGACATTAAGAAAATTCAAACAAACATTGATAATTTGAAAAATGTAATTCAAGAAAAGAAAAATGAAATCAAAGCTATTAATGAAGAATTAAATGAAAATGGGGATAAGAAGCAAAGAGAATTAGCTAAAGAAATTGAAAATCTTAAAACTGAAATCATAAAAGATAGTTCAAGAAAAGATGTTGTAGATAATGAATTAAGAAAATTAAAAGAAAGGAAAAAAAGTTTAGAGAATAGTTTGAAAGATCATGAGAAAAAAGTAAAAGATTTGCAAGGTAATAAAGAAAGAATTCGAAAGGAAAATGAAAATCTAAAAGATAATGAAGAAAAATTGAAAAATAAAATTGAAAAATATAAAAGTAAACATGGGATTGTAGAAAGAGACGATGTTTCTATGATTATTGAAAGATTAGATCAAGAAATTGAAGAGAAACAAAGAGTAAAATTAGAGAGTGAAAATGATAAACAACAATTAGTTAGGAAGATTGATAGATTAGAATATGAATTAGAAACTATTGAAAAAGATATTGATAAGTATAATACCTTGAAGAAAGAAGATTCTGAAAAAATTAATAAATTAAAGAGCAATAGAAATGAGTTTACACAAGTTACAAAATCATTATCAAATTCATTGAATGAAAGTGCAGTATTTTCTACTCAATTAAGCAGTGCAAGAACAAAGTTAATGGATTTAAATGGAGATCTAGCAAGATTAAAAACACAAAGTATTCGAATTAGAGAAATGAGTGCAGGAGATGTTGCAATTAAGAAAATTTTGTCAATGAATATTCCAGGTGTGTTTGGAACAGTTGGAGAATTAGGACAAGTTAGTAAAGATTATGCTTTAGCATTAGAAGTTGCAGCTGGACCAAGAATGAGAAGTCTTGTTGTATCAAATGATCAAGTTGCTGCAAAATGTATTAATATTTTAAAAGAATCTAGATCAGGTGTTGTAACTTTCTTACCATTGAATAAATTAAAAGAAAGAAGAATTAGTGAAGACGAAAAAAGAATGTCAAAAGCTCAAGGAGCTCAAGGTTTAGCAATTGATTTAATAAAATATGATGCTAAGTTTAGAAATGTTTTCAAGTATGTATTCTCAGGAACTGTAGTAGTTAGTGATTTAGCTATTGCTAGAAAGTTAGGTGTTGGTAGAGGTAGAATGGTAAGTATTGGTGGAGATTTAGTTGAAGTTTCTGGAGCAATGGTTGGTGGTTATAGAAGAAAAAGTGGAGGATTAGGTTTCCAACAAAAAGAAGTTAATCAAGATATGTCTGGACTTCAAAAAGAAATAGTTAGATTAGAAAGTACAGTAGATATGTTAGAAGGTAAAAAAACTGAGAATGAAGAAGTAATAGTAAGATTGAGAGAAAGAAAAGCTGTTCTTGAAGCTGAAATAAAAGCTGCTGAAGTAAATATTGGAAGTAGTGGAGATATTAAAGAATTAAATTCTGTGAAAAAAGAATTAAAAATTGAAATTAAAGAATTAAGTACAGGTTTGAAAAATTTAGAAAAAGAAATGAAAGTTAAAAATTCAGAATTATTAAGTTTTAAAGAAAAAAGACAAAAAGAAATGAACAAATTATCAAAATTGAATAGTTCAGAAATAAATAAAAGTTTAGAAAGTTTTGAAGAAGAAAAACAAAGATTAAAAGAACAGTGGATAATTAATGATTCTGAGTTTAATTCTATAGATAAAGAAATTGCTTTGTATGATAATGAAAAGAATAAAACTGTACAGATTATGAAAGATGGAGAAAAAGAATTTGATGAATTTAGTATTGAATTAAAAGGATTAAGTGAAGACTTATCAGGGAATAAAGATATTTTAAAAATTAAAGAAGTTAATCAAAGAAAATTCTATGCAGAGTATAATACTTTATTTAATAAAAGAGCAGGATGTGAAAAATTTATTTTGAAAAAAGATACTGAAGTAATTAGGAGTGAAGATAAAATTAGAAATGTTGAAGCGAAAAGAAATGAATATTCTGTTAAAAAAGCAATCCTATCTGGAGAAGTTGAAGGTTTAGAAAAAGAATTTGAACAATATAAAGAAGTCCAGTTAAGAAGAGGAATGAGTTTAGAAAATTTAGAAGTGGAAATAAGAGATTTTGAAAATATGTTAAGAAAGCTTGGAAATGTTAATTTAAGATCTTTAGAGATTTATGATAAAGTTTATGAAGAATATAAATTGTTGATTGAAAAATTTGACAAATTAAAATTAGAGAAAGAAGATGTTCTGAAGTTAATGTTTGAAATTGAAAGTAGAAAACAAGAGACTTTTATGAAAACCTTTAATTTACTTGAAAGAAACTTTAAAGAAATTTTTGCTTCATTATCAACAAAGGGAGATGCAGAATTAGTTATTGAAAATCCTGAAAGTTTATTTGAAGGTGGAATTGACATTAGAGTTAGATTGGCAAGTAATAAATATATTGATGTAAAAGGCCTAT
>JADHVA010000045.1 GCA_016784245.1 Nanobdellota archaeon | reverse complement strand
ATATAACTTTCTATTCTTTTTAAATATATCAACTAACTAGGTAAAACTTATAAACTAAAGCTAAATATTATTTTTCTTGAGGTTGATGCGGAGAAATAATATTATGGTAGATGAAACATTAGAAAATAAATTTTTAAGATTTTTAAGAGAAAGTAAAGAACTTAGTCCTGAAGATTCAAATTATGTTCTAGAAACAATAAATCAAAATTTAAAATCAGGAGAGGATTTAGATTCTTTTTATAGAGTATTACAACTTCAAGTCCCTTTAGGAGATGCATTAGAAAGTGTTATTGGAAATGTTCTTGGAGGGGGTGAAAATGCTAACCACTTAATTGATTTTTTGAGATTTAGCAATCCTTTTACTGATGAAACTCCAACTAATAGTGGTATTGAAACAAAAGTAAAACGACCTGCTATAGTTACTGTTGTAGGAGAAAGTCAAACATCTTTTGATCATCCTATTCCTGTTACAGTTGATGGTGATTATGAACCTGGAAAACCTTTAGAAGTAAAACAAGTAAATCCTACTAGGGGAGATCCAATACAATTATTTCTTGATCCAGAAGAAGAAGTACAACCAGAAATAGATCCAATTGAATTTACTCCTGGTATGTTTGAACCTCATCCTGGAATTGCTGAAGATAATGCTCAAATAGATGATGATATTATCGCAGCAGCTCTTGAAGAAGATTTACCTGGGGCATATATTCAAACTCCAGTTACACCCCAAACAAGAGATTTTGTTATGGATGATGAACCAATTGAACCTAGAAGGTCTGCAAGATGGCCTTATGCTGTTGGATTATTAGGTGCTGCAGCTTTAGCTTTATTTGCTGGTAAAGATTCATTAGGAGGCTTAGGAAGTTCAGCTTTTGATTCTTTGATTAGAAATCCTCTATCTGGTATATTATCTTCAAGCGATACTCCTGATCAAGGAGCTTATGCTTTAGCTGATACTGGTAAACCTAATTCCGACAAAGATATTAATTATCTAACTTTAGCTGCAATTGTAAACGAAGAAATTATAGAAGCTCCTAAAGTAATAAAAGAAAAAGGTTATTTAACTTTTGATGGAAATGCTTTAACTTTGATTCCAACTGAAGGTTCATCTCTTTTTGAATTTGCTGCAATGATAAATCAATTTTCTTATGCAGATAGTTTAGGTTCAAATCTTGATGTTTATACTTTAGCTTCAATGCCTAAAGATGAACTTGAAACAATGAGATTAGGATTAAGAGAACAAACTTTTACAAAAGAAAGTCTTCTTGCAAATTTAGAATTAACTAAATTAATTATTGGACAAAATCCAGACTTAGTACATAATGTTGATTTATCTTTAGAGGGTTTGAAAGATGGGACTAAAAATGTAATTTATGTTGATACACCTTTGACTGTAAAATTAGTTCCAGATTCTTATGCTGACGACGATTCAAATCTTTTTGTTCAAAATAGATTAATTGATGATATAGAAGCTGTTGCTTATGCTACAACTGACAATGTTTCTTTAGAACAATCATTAACTGCTTTCAGAGATTTAGAAGCTTTAGTTCAAGAAAATCCAACTTTAGTTGCAAATAGAAATTTAAATCCTGAAGAGACAAGAACAAATTTAGCACAAGAAGTCGCTAGACAATATAATGCAAATGATGGATTAGATAATATTGATTTAAGTCAATGGGCATATGATAAAAGAATTTCTTTAGCTTTAGAGTGGTACAAAACTTGTGCAAATCCTGGAGACAGAGAAACTTACATGACTGTTAACGAAATTGTAGAAAATGCAAATTTAAATCTTGCTGAAGGTGAGAAAGTAATTACTGCAAATGATATTAGAAGTTCTACTGACTTTAGAAGATCTGGTTTAGGAACTTTAGCTGCTCTTAATGCACAAAGAAGTTCTGCAAGGCAAGAAAGAAAAGCAAAAGTATACAATGAATTTGTAGAAGCTGGTATAAACGATTTAAGTTCTACTGAAGCAAAACAATTTGTTGAAGAACAAGCTGAAGAATTAGGTTACACTGAAAGAACTGTAAAACAATATATTAAAGAAGCTTCTCAAGATGTTCCAGAAGCAAGATTAACATACGACGAACATGTTCTTGGTGGTGGAAATAGAACTTTCTTATATTGTGGAGATAAGTCTGAAGAAACTATTGAAGAAATTGTAATTGAACCTGAGAATAGTGTTCTAGAAGAATCTTTTGAAGAAATAACTTCTATTGATAGAGATAAAATAATTGAAGAAGTTGCAGAAGTTCTTGAAGGTAATTCCATTCCAGAGTATGAAGCAATAACTGTTCCTAATATTACCAATAGAACTTTCTTATATGTAGGTGATAAACCTGAAGAACCAGTTGTAGAAGAACCAGAAAGAATGGTTTTAGATAATACTATTGAAAAAATAATTCTAAAGGACTTAGCAATGACTTACGATCCTTTGATTAATGATACACCTTTAGAAGAATTTGAATATCCTAGTTTATCAAAATCCTTGTTAGACTACAAATCAGTTTCTGTAACTTGTTTAGATGATGCTTGTGAAGATATTGACGACTTTGAAGTAAATTTAGTTGGTGGTTATGATGGTATTAGACAATTAGTTGCTTTAAACATTGCAAAAAAGTTTAATGAACAAAAAATTACTGGTGTTGTAAATACAATGGCAGGATATTCTGATAATGTAGAATGGACTTATGATATGAGAATGAGTTTAGCAGTAGACTTAGTTACTCATGCAAATGGTTACAATGGTGGGTCTGAACTTAATGAATATGATCCTTCTTCTCATTTAGAACTTAATGAAATTGTAGAATTAGTTAATGATTTAAGAGAAGATAGAAAAGATAAACCTATTACAAGAAGAGATCTTAATGAATATCTAGATTCTCAAAATATTCAAAGTGAAGAATTAGATTTATCTTACTTAATGTAGTTAAGGTAACCAAGTTTTTTTATTTTTTAATTTCTTTGGTAAATATTCCTCAATAACATAATTTAATCCCCACTGTGCAAAAGCTTGCTGTTCAACCCTTACTTTCATTTTATTCATTTTTTGTAAAGCTTTTTGCCATTCTTTATGATGTTGTACAAATGGATCATTTTTTATTCCATCTTTTATTCTTTTAATATCAACATCTTTTAATTTATGTGTAGGCAATTTAAACTCTTCAATATCTCCAGGTGTAACTCCAATAAATTGTGCTTGAGGTACACAGAAATATTTGTTAATATGTGCAGCATTTCCTGAACCAACTTTTAAAGTTCTATAAATATTCAAATACCCATAAGGATCTCCATCAGTAAAAGCATAAACATCTAAATTATGGTCATCAGCTAATCTTCTAATAAATCTTCTACAAGCTCTTGTAGGAACTCCCCCCATAGAAATTAAAATACAATTTGCCTTTTTCCAATAATTATGTTTTACTAATCTTTGAAACATACCCGCAGTTTCAATTGCTAAAATAAATTTTGCATTTGTTTCAAATTTCAAATGTTCAACTGATGAAGGAACTGAATAAGCACCAGATCCAAATTTTGTACAATCTATTCTAATATCCTTTCCTGTTTCTGAATCTTTATCTACAACAATTAACTTTCCTGCAACATCTCCACCTTTTTCTTCAGGAATAAAACCTAATTGCTCCCTATTAACCATAAACATTGCTTCAACATCATCCATTACTGTATCTGATTCAGGTTGCTCATTAAATTTAGCTTCTCCCCAATTTTTAGAAACATAATACATCTCTCTCTTAGTTGCAATATCTTCTTTCTCAATAATTTCTTTAGAGAAAGCCATCATTCTTAGAGATTGTGCAAAAGATTTTACTGTATTTACTGTCAAGGTTCTTGTTTTCATTTTTCCTTTTAATTCAAAGAAACCTTTTTTGATATCATAATTAACATTATTTAATGATCTAATTGGAAAATCAACTTCTGGCTTATTCCCTTTATGTATAGAATCATAAACTTTTTGAGCAGAATCTTTTATTCTAGCTATTACATTAATTTCTTCTTTTTTCATTTTCTACTTTTCTCCAATATTTCTTTTAACAATTCAAGCATAGCTTTTTCTTCTTTTTCATCTAACCCTAAAATATCTTTTACACCAATTCCTAAGTGTGGTAAATATTTTTCAATGTAAGATTTTTTCTTTCCTTCTTCAGCAACTTTCTTTTTCTTTCTTACATAACTTGCTAGTTTTCTTCCAGCTTCTTGTAAGGCTAATTTAATTTCTTTTATAATTTCTGGATATAAAGCAATTGCTTCTTTACTTTCTGAAGTAAATGGCACCCAAACTGAAGCCATATGAATCATAATAATTAAAGGTCCTGATGGTAATGCTCCTCTTGATTGTTGAATTGCATAATTTCTCCATGCTGTTTGTACAACTGATTTTGTAATTGCACATCCACCTGCTTGATGTTGAAGTGGAACTCTATTTGCATATCTAATAACTTTTGCTAATCCGTCATTAGGAATATTTCCTCCATAACCAATTGCAACTTCTATTTGAAAGGGATTCCCTCTATAAACTGAAGGAGGTCTTGTCACTGCTGCATAAAACTCTGCATCAATTTCTTTTTTCAAACCTTTAAGCATTTGGTCCTCTGTTATTGGAGAAATACAATCTGTTGGTGGATTCATAATTTTTGTTTCTTGAATTACTTTGTAAAGATTATCTGCTTCTTGTCTAGCAATTCTACTTGGTCTAGCTTTTTCATACAATCCAGCTTTTCCACAAATCTCTTTTGCTAACTTTGAACTAACTCTAGAAAAATCATGTCTTAAGAAACTTTGTAATGTTTTTTGACTAGTATCTTTCAACATTTTGATTAACATACCAAGTTCGATTCCTTTTGGATGAGGCTTAATTTCTTTAGCTTCTTTTGGAGAAATATTTGAACCTCTTGGATATTCAACAGCTTCTTGTTCTGGAGCTCTATAAATTAAAGTAGCATGTGGATTTGAAATTGCAGTAAATTGTAAAAATTCATCAACACTTAATTTTCCTTTATGATATTTTCCTTCTAATTCTAATTGTAATTTAGTACCATGGTCTTTTCCTTCCCACTCTCTTATTTCTTCTTTAATAATTTCAGGTTCATTTGTACTAGTATTCAAATGTAATTCATAATAATGTGCCTGTGCAGTTGGTCCAATCTTAGAAATAATTCTAATTGGTTTTCCAGTTGTTAACTGTCCGTACAATGCAGCAGCAGAAATTCCAATACCTTGTTGACCTCTAGACATTTTCAATCTATGAAATTTACTTCCATACAATAATTTTGCAAAAATCTTTGGAATTTGTTTTTTTACAATTCCTGGACCATTATCTTCAACAGTAATTTTAAATCTATCACCAGTTGTAGGATCAATAAAAACTTTAATTTCAGGAAGAATTTTCATTTCTTCACAAGCATCTAAACTATTGTCTACTGCCTCTTTTACAGTAGTTAACAAAGCTTTTCTAGGATTATCAAAACCTAACAGATGTCTATTTTTTGTAAAGAATTCTGATATAGAAATAGCTCTTTGTTTATCAGACA
>JADHVA010000044.1 GCA_016784245.1 Nanobdellota archaeon | reverse complement strand
ATAGTGTTTTCTTAACTAGGTTAAACAGTAAACAATTATCTCATTTAGTTGATTTTTATAATATTAGGAGTCAAGGTTGTTTAATGGAAAATAATCTTGATGGTGATGGGGTTGTAACTTTAGAAAGTTCTAAACTTGATGGTATTAAAGAGTATATTATTAAAGGTAAGTGTACTGACACATTAAATACTAATTTGCATAATACTGTGCTTGACCCAGAGAAATATCCTGAAACTACAGAAAAGATTATCGGTTTTCTTAAAGATTAATTTTTCTAAAAATACCAACTAGCTACTATTAACATAGTATAAAGAATAAAACTTAGTGTAAAGTAACCAATGTGGCCTTTTTTGCCGAATGGAATGTGGTGTCTGATGATTGTATAAAGAAGTACCCCAATAGCAATTCCAATTAATGAGAATTCTACTTCTGCTGGCATATCTCTCCAGATGATGGCTATTGCTGATCCAAATAATGTTGCTAGTGAAAGAAAAATTGCTTTTATTTTTAGTGGATGGGGATTGGCAGGAAGGTTGCTTAGAAATGTATAAGAGATCATGGGGATAGAGAAAAGTATTGCTTCAGTTGCGCTTCCTCTCGCGAAAGTTACCAAAATTATTCCAATAATAATGTGGTAGATGAATGAAAACACAGTTTCTTCTAAAGAAAGCATTCTTACTAGTTCAACTTTGGAATTATGTTTATAAATTTCTTTCTCAATAATATGGTGGATAATAAATCCTAACGGGATTGAAATGTAAATAAATTGGCTTAAAGAGATAGCTGCTTCAGTAAAGTTAGGGAAAAGTTCTAATAGGACGTAGGTTATCGATACTCCTGCAGAAAAGGAGACTATTTTTCTTGAATATCCTTTGTGTTTAATACTAAATTTACGACTATAATAGCTGGCAAAAGAAATGATTATTGCAAGTAGTACTGGTAAATAATATTGGTCTATCACTTGTCTTAGAAATATTTAGGGGTTAATAAACTTTTTTATGGTTAAATTATTGTTGATAAGAATAAATATAGGTTGATTAAGATTAGAATTAAGTTTTCAGTAATTTTTCTTTTATTAATTTTTATCTTAATTTTTGTACCATAACAGCCGCAGTTATCTAAACGGTTATTTTTAAAATAGGCGTAAATCACTCCTAAACTAGCAGTCATAATTAATATTAAAGAGATTAATGAACTAATTGGTAGGAGTATATTTGAAATTAATAATATTCCAGTTATGATTTCTACAAATGGTAAACTATAAGCAAGAATTTTGGCTAATTTCCCTTTAACTAAGTTATACTGAACTACAATTACAAAGAAACCTTTTAAATCTGGTAATTTAATTAATCCACTGAAGATTAATATGATGCCTAAAACATATCTTGTGATAAGTAAAATTGTTGGATTGAAAAATGTCATTTTATTAAGAAATTTTAGGGGTTAATAATATTTTCTGTTATTTTACGCATTAGTGGGTAAAGTTTATTAATAAAAAGGATATTATATGTTATTAGAGGTCAGCAAAGGGATAAATCCCTTTTGACCTCTTTTTTAATCGATGTTAAAAAAGAGGTGATATTTATGTCAAAAAAAGTTATGTTTATTGTTTTAATAATTGTTATTACTTTGTTTTTAATTGGTTGTACTTCTACAGAAACCGAGGTGGGGACAGATGTAGAACCTGAAGAAATGACTGAAGAAGAGATGGAAGAAGTTGCGATGGAAAAACAGCAACAGTTAGAAGAGGAATTGAAAGATGTTTCTGCCTGTCCTGATTGGAAGTGTGAAGATTTAGTTGATGTTTTGACTGGAAACACTTTTCAGATAAAAGATTATGAAGGAAAACCAATTTTAGTGGAAAGTTTTGCTGTTTGGTGTCCGACTTGTTTGAAACAGCAGTTGATAATGAAAGAATTGTTGGAAAGTGATGGTGATTCAATTATACACGTTTCTCTTGATACGGATCCAAATGAAGAAGAATCGTTAGTGAAAGAACATGCAGAAAAAAATGATTTAAATTGGATTTTTACAGTTTCACCGAAAGAGGTTACGAAAAAGTTAATTGACGAGTTTGGGATTGGGGTTGTCAATGCGCCAAGTGCACCAGTAATTTTAGTTTGTGAAGATCAAAGTTCAAGACTTTTAGAAAGGGGAGTAAAATCTGCAGCAGAGTTGAAAGAAGAAATAGCTAAGGGGTGTTAAAATGGTTTCAGCGTTACTTAATTTATGGCTTAGTTTTTTAGCGGGCTTATTTGCACCAATTGGAGCGGTTTGTGTTTTGCCTCTTTATCCCGGTTTTTTATCTTATTTGGCTGGGCAAGTTTCTTCTGTTGAAAGTGAAGAAACGGGGAATAAAAGAAAGATTGTGATGTTTGGGGTGATTATCACATTAGGGGTAATTCTTTCCATGTTTTTGTTTGGGTTAGTATTTACATTCTTTTTACAAGAATCGTTAACTAAAGCTATCGGTATCATTTCGCCGATTGCTTTTGGAATTTTAGGTGTAATCAGTTTATTTTTGATATTTAATTTTGATTTTAGTAGATTTTTACCTAAACTACATTCACCCGTAAAAAAGAATCCGTACGTTAGTAGTTTAATTTTCGGATTATTTTTTGGGGCAATAGTTTTGCCTTGTAATCCTGCTTCTTTAGCTGTCTTATTTGCGGTGAGTACTTCAATTACTGATTTTATTGTTAATTTGCTTAACTTTATTGTTTTTGGATTTGGGATGGGTTTGCCGTTGTTAGTATTTGCACTTATTTCAGCAGCTAAAAGCAAAGAAATTATTGGATTTTTAAGTTTGAGAAAAAAGATGATTAATTTGATTGCAGGATCGATTATGTTAGTAATATCATTGTATTATTTGATATTTGTGTTTAAGATTTTTGGTGGTTAATGAAAAAAAAACTGTTGTTTGGATCTGTAACTTTTGTGGTTTTGATTTTATTAATTGGTTGTACAAATGTTGATGAGAAAATTGACAAAAAATTAGATGTTGAAGGGGAAGAAAAGATGACAAATACTATTGGTAAAGAAGATTTAGAACTAGCAACTTTTGCAGGAGGTTGTTTCTGGTGTATGGAAGCGGCGTTTGAAGATTCGAAAGGAGTGGTGGACGTTATTTCAGGTTATTCTGGTGGCGAGGAAAAAGACCCTAGTTATGAAGAAATTTCTTCTGGAAAGACTGGCCATAAAGAAGCGATTCAAGTAACTTATGATCCAAAAAAAGTGAGTTATGAAGAATTGTTGGATTTATTTTGGCGACAAATTGACCCTACTGATGATGATGGACAATTTGCTGATCGTGGTCCACAATATCGGACGGCAATATTTTATCATAACGAGACTCAGAAGAAGTTGGCAGAAAAGTCTAAAGAAGATTTGGTAGAATCTGGTAAATTTGACAAACCAATTGTTACTGAAATAATTGAATTCAAGAATTTTTATGTTGCAGAAGAGTATCATCAGGATTATTCAAAGAAGAGAACTGCTGCTTACAAGATTTATGAGAAAGGTTCAGGAAGATTAGATTATAAAGAGGAAACGTGGGGGGATGAAAATGAATAAAAAAATTTTATTTTTTATTTTAGTGGTTGTTACTTTATTTGTTGTTGGTTGTTCGGAAGTTGTTGAAGATGTTGAAGTAACTGAAGACTTATCTGAAGACTTATCTGAAGACTTAACTGAAGACTTATCTGATAGTGATATCAACGAAGAAGTTTATGTTGAAGTTCCTGTAGAAGAAGTTTCTGGGGATGATGAAGAAAAAATCATGGTTACTGCTTCTGGAGTAAAGTATTTGGTTAATCCAAACAAAATTCTTTCTGGTGGTCCACCAATGGATGGGATACCTAGTTTAGATAATCCGAAATATGTTTCTTTAGAAGAAGCTGATGAATGGATTGAAGATAACGAATTAGTTTTAGCAATTATTCACAAAGGGATTAAGAGAGTTTATCCTTTACAAATTTTAGTGTGGCACGAAATAGTTAATGACCATATTGCTGGTGATCCGCTTTTAATAACTTATTGCCCTTTGTGTGGAAGTGGAATTGCTTTTGAGGGGATGATTGATATTAATGGGGAAAGAAAAGAAGTTGAATTTGGAACTTCTGGAAAATTGTATAATTCTAATTTAGTGATGTATGATAGAGAAACACAATCTTATTGGACACAAATTGATGGAAAAGCGATTGTTGGTGAATTAACTGGACAAGAGTTGGTTGAAGTTTCCATTGATACTGTAGTATGGAGAGATTGGAAAAAAGTTCATCCAGATTCAGAAGTGTTAAGCCAGAAAACTGGACATTTACGTCCTTACGGAAAAGATCCTTACGGAAGTTATTATGAAAATAGTAATCTATTTTTTCCAGTAGAGAATGAGGATAGTACTATTCATCCAAAAACAATCATTTTTGGTATTGAAGTTAATGGTGTCTATAAAGCTTACCGTGAAGACGATTTGATTGCTGTTGGAGAAATTGAAGATGTTGTTAATGGTGTGAATGTTAAGGTTGAAAGAGACGAAGCAGGGATTGTAAAAATTACTGATGTTGATTCTGGAGATGAGATTATCAAAGAAAGAGACATGTGGTTTGCTTGGTACGCGTTCCATCCAGAAACTGGGTTGTATGAAAAATAAGAGATATAATCGAAAGGTGATAAAAAATGAGAAATTTAACTAAAGGAGAAATGGTTACTAGGGTGATTTTTGGAGTTGGTATAGTTGTAGCAACTTTGATACCTTTACCTTGGGGTAATTATTTAAATTGGCTTTTAGCAGCGATTTTGATTATAACAGGAATAACAATGTATTGTCCTGTTTGTCATATTGTGGACAAAAGTTAATTTTTATTTAAAACTAAAGAGGAAATAAAATGGTGAAAGCTATTTGGAATGGGGTTGAGGTAAAATGAAGAAAGATAAAGGAATTGAACAAACTCAAGAATCAGTTGAACCAGTAAAAGAAAAGAGAGATTGGAGAATATTTTTAGCTAGCGTTTTTTTTGTATTAGGTTTTTCAGTAATTTTTTCTTTAGTTGGCGTGTTATTACAGAGTGTTTTATCTGAAGCTGCGCCTTCTATTCAGATATGGTTAGGGAGAGTGGGAGGAGTAATAATTATTGCTTTTGGTCTTTATTTGTTAGGATTATTGAAAATCAAGTTTCTGGAGAAAGAACACAAATTACAAGTTAAGAAAAAGTTTAACTCAATGTACTTAACTTCATTTGTTTTTGGAGCAGCTTTTGCTGTTGGTTGGACTCCTTGTGTTGGAGCAGTTTTAGGAGCAATACTAACTTTAGCAGTAATTCAACCTGGAACGGCTTTCTTTTTAATGATGGCTTATTCTCTGGGGTTAGGAATTCCTTTTTTATTAGTAGGCTTATTTACTTCTCAGGCTCGTAAAGTAATCATGCGAGCTGGAAAATGGATCAAATATTTTCAATATTTTTTTGGAGTGATATTGATCTTTATTGGTATTCTTGTATTTACAAATCAACTGAACAGAATTGCCAGTCTTGAATTTGTGGCTAATTTATTGATAAATTTGAATATCGGTACTGTTGGTTCAAATATGGGTGGATTAAACATTGGCATTGCTTTTTTTGCAGGGTTTGTTTCTTTCTTAAGTCCATGTGTGTTACCTTTAATTCCAGCGTTTTTGTCATACCTTGCTTCTGTGGGGGTTAAAAAATGAAAACAAAAACGATTCTTTTAGTTGTTGTGTTGTTAATGATTGCCGGAAGTATTTATTACTTAG
>JADHVA010000043.1 GCA_016784245.1 Nanobdellota archaeon | reverse complement strand
CACATTCAGATGGAGAATGGGTTGAGATATATAATTCAGGAAGTGAAAGTGTAAATTTAAGTGATTGGACTCTAGATGGAAATGAATTTGAAGATATAGAAATTGAAGGAAGAGAATATTTAGTGATTGCTAGAGAATTATTAGATGGAGATGATGCAGATGAAGAAAGTTTTGAATCATATTGGGGAGATAATAATGGAATCTGGGATGAAAATTTTAAAGCAGTTGATGGATCTATGAGTTTGAGTGCAGAAGATTGTGTCAGTTTAAGTTCTACAGATTATAATGAGGAAGTTTGTTATAATAGTAGTTATGGTGGAAGTTCTGGAAGAACAATTGAAAGGTTAAATTTAGATGAATGGCAAGAAAGTGATGTAGATGGAAATCCAGGAAGTGGAAGTTTTAGTTTAGTTTCTGAAAGTGTAGAAGAAGAAAGTGAAGATGGAGAAATAAGTTTACATTTAACTGTAAGTAATAGTGTTCCAGAAGTTATATTGGTAAATATTAGTACTGATGATTCTTCTGCTGAAGGTGTACAAGTAATGCCTAATGTAGATTTAGATAAAGATGTTGATGTGGAAGTTTTTGTTCTTGATGGAAATGGTTATAGTGATATTGAAGAAGTTAGTTTGTTTGTAAATAATGAAAGCTATAACTTGAGTTTTTTAGAAAGTGTGAATGAAAGTGTTTCTAAGTTTACTGGAACTTTTGCAATGAGATCTTTTGATCTTGCTGGAGACTATGTTGTTGATGTTGAAGTTAGTGATGGAAGTAGTTTTGGATATGGAAATGCAAGTTTTGAATATTTGGGAATTTTGTCAACTAGATTAAATGTTAGTTCTGTGTATTTTGATATGGGTCCAGGAGATGAAAGTGAATATTATATAGAAATTGTGAACAGTGGAAATGTTTTAGTCGATACAGAGATTTATGGAGAAGAATTTGTTTCTGAAGAAGAGAGTATTAGTTTAGATTATTTGGAATTGTATAATGGCGGATGGTATAGTTTGGAAACTGCTGTTAGTTTAGATTTAGATTTGGAACCAAATGTAAGTGAAGAATTAAGATTTAGATTGATTGTACCATATAGTGTGAGTGCCGGAAACTATGAAGGAAGTATAGTGATAAATTCTATGGAGAGTGGATAAAATGAGAAAAAGGATTGTTGGAGAAATTGGATATTTGATTGAAGAAGCTGAAAGTAAAATTTGGAAGAGAGCAAGTGATGTTATGTTGAAACTATATTGGGAGATTGGATATTTGTTGAAAGATATGAAAGAAAATGAAGTTAGAGATATTAGTGAAAATCTTAGTTCAGAATTAAGTATAGATAAAAAAATGTTTGAACTAGCTTATTTCTTTCACAAAGATAATCCAATTATGGAAAAAGCAATGGGGTGTATGGCATCATGAAAAAAATAATTTTTTTTCTTTTTTTATTTTTACCTTGTGTTTCAGGATTAGCTGTTACACCGACTTCTTTAGATTTTGGTGAAATTAGTCGAGGAGAAACTGTTGTTAGAGAATTGTTGATTATAAATAATGAAAATTTTCCAGTTGAATTTGAGATTGAAGGATTTTATGATAATAGTTTTATTTTATTTGAAAGTGAAAGTAATTTAGTAAATGTTGAGTTGAAAATAATTGATAAAGAAGATGGAGACTATGAAGATTTTTTAGTGGTTAAAGAAAATTATGGAAGTAATTTAGTGAATGCAGTTTCAATAAAAGTAAAATATAGAGTTGAAGGAGGAGATTATAGTAATGTTGATTTGAATTTGGAAAATGTTAAAGTCAAGGGTTATGGATTTAGTATTTTGTATGGAATTGCTCTTGTTGGTTTATTAGGTGTAGGAAGTTTTGGATATGTAAGAAAGAGAAAATTTAAAAAGAATGAAGAGCTGTAAATAAGTATGAAAAAGGTGATATTATTATTTGTAGTTTTTATTTTGTGTTTTAGTTTAGTTTCCTCTGCAGAATTCTTTAGAGCTGCTGAAGGAGAAGGTGATGATGATTTAAGTGATTCTTTGAATAAATTCTTTGCACCTGAAGAAGGAAAAACTGCTTGGTATTGGACAGTATTATGGGTTGTTTTAATAATATTTATTGTTTGGGAAGTAATTAGGTATATTATGAAGAAAAGTACTCCTGAAGTAAAGAAAAAGCCAAAGAAAAAGCGAAAAAAGAAAAAATAAACTTTCTATTTCTTTATTTTTTAACAAAAAGCTTAAAAAAAGAGTAAAATAATATATATCCATGGTTGACCACAGGAAGATACAAGATAAGTGGCAGAGAAAGTGGAAGAAAGAAAAAATCTTTGAAGTTGATGTTGATAAGAAAAAAGATAAATTCATGATTAGTATACCTTACCCATATATTTCTGGTTCTTTACATATTGGACATGGGAGAGTTGTAACTGAAGCAGATGTTTATTCTAGATATTTAAGAATGAAAGGAATGAATGTTATGTATCCAATTGCTTTCCATATTTCTGGAACTCCTGTATTAGGAATTAGTTTAGCTATAAAAAATGGTGATCAAAAGAAAATTGAATTGTATAAAAATTATGTTAGACCTTATGTTGATAATGAAAATGAAGTTGTAAAGATTGTTCAGAGTTTTGAAGACCCTTGGAAGATTGTAGATTTTTTTATCCCTAAAATGATTGATGAATTTTCTACATTAGGTTTAGGAGTTGATTGGAGAAGAACATTTAATTCAGGTGATGTTGCACACCAAAAAATGGTTGAGTGGCAATTTAATAAATTTAAAGAAAAAAAATATTTAGTACAAGGAAAGTATCCTGTTCTATTTAGTAAAAGTTTAGATAATGCTGTTGGAGAAGATGATATTGCTGATGGTGATACACATCCTGTTGAAAAACAAGAATTTACTTTAATTAAATTTAAGTTTGATGATTCTTATATTATGGCTGGAACATTAAGGCCTGAAACAATGTTTGGGCAAACAAATATGTGGGCAAATCCGAATGTAGTTTATGTAAAAGCTAAAGTAGGTAATGAAAAATGGATTGTTAGTAAAGAATGTCTTGAAAAATTAGAGTACCAAGATAAAAAAGTTGAGATTTTAGAAGAAATAAAAGGAAAAGATTTACTTGGAAAAAAATGTTTTGCACCATTTGTAGAAAGAGAGATTATGATTTTACCGTCAGAACATTGTGATCCAAATATTGTTACAGGTTTAGTTACTTCTGTGCCAAGTGATGCACCATTTGATTATATTGCATTGAAGGAATTACAGAATTCTAAAGAACTGTGTAAAAAGTATAAATTAGATCATGAAGAAATTAAAAAAATAAAATTAATCCCAATAATTAAATCTAAAGGATATTCTGATTTTGCTGCAGTTGATGCTGTTGATAGATTTAAAATCAAATCTTTGAAAGATTCTGAAAAATTAGAACAAGCTACTCAAGATGTTTACAAAGCTGGACATCATACTGGAGTTTTAATTGATACTTGTGGAAAGTTTAAAGGAATGAAAGTTGAAGAAGCTAAAGAAGCTATGAAAAAAGAATTGCTGAAAATGAAAAAAGCTGACATTTTTTATGAAACTTCTAGAAAAGCTGTATCAAGAGATGGTGGAGAAATTATTGTTGCAATTTTAGATGGACAATGGTTCTTAGATTTTAATGCAAAAGGTTGGAAGAAAGATGCAAAAAAATGTTTAGCTGCAATGAAAATTGATCCTGATAAATATAGAAAACAATTTGAAGATGTATTTGATTGGTTGGATAAAAGACCTTGTGCAAGAAAAAGAGGATTGGGAACAAAATTACCGTTCGATAAAGATTGGATTATTGAATCACTTTCAGATTCTACAATTTACATGTCGCTCTATACTATTAAAGAAAAATTAGATAAGTTGGGAATAAAAAGTGAAAAATTAAAACCTGAATTTTTTGATTATGTATATAATGGAGAAGGAGATTTAAACACAGTATCTGAAGAATTAAATATTGATAAAAAAAATTTGCAAGAAATAAAAGATAGTTTTGATTATTGGTATCCAAATGATCATAGACATACATTTAGTTCTCATATTCCAAGCCATTTATCATTTATGATATTTGCACATGCTGCTTGTTTTAAGAAAAATAATTGGCCTAAAAAGATTTCTTTACACGGAATGGTTATGTCTGAAGGAATAAAAATGTCAAAATCAAAAGGTAATGTAGTAACATTGTTAGAATTAAATGAAAAATATGGTGCTGATGCTTTTAGAGCTTTCCTTTGTAATTCAACAAGTGTAGAAAGTACAATGAATTGGCAAAGTTCAGAAGTTGAAAGAATGAAAAAACATTTAGTACAATTATTTGAAGTTCTTAGAAATATGTCTAAAGAGAGAAAAAAAGGTGTTATAAAGAATAAAGCATTTATCTCTAAAGTTGAAAGATTAATTCAAAAAGCAAGTTTGAGTTTAGAAAAAATGGACCTTAGAACTTATAGTAATGTAGTTTTGTATGATCTTTTGAGAGTATATAATAAAGTAAAGGAAGATAAGGAAATTGTTAATGATTATTTATTTCAAAGATGGGTTAAGTTATTGTGTCCGCTTATTCCTCACTATGCTGAAGAATTGTGGGATGGAAAAAATGAATTTGTTTCCTTAAGTAAATGGCCAAAGTATGATGAGAAAAAAATTGATAATACAGCTGAATTTATTGAAGATTCTGTAGAAAATTTATTAGGTGATGTTCAAGAGATTAAAAAATTAGCAAAAGTTGAAAATTTAAAGAAAGTAAAAATTATTATTTCTCCAAAATGGAAATATAAATTCTTTACAGATTTTAAGAAAAAATATGAGAAAGAAAAGAATGTTGGTGTTTTAATAAAAAGTTTAGTAAATAAAGAAAATGGAAAAGATATTTCTAAGTCGATTCCAATGTTAGTAAAACATCCATCAAAGATTCCAAAAATTGTTTTGAGCCAAAAAGAAGAATTTGACATTTATGTTGAGAAAAAAGAATTCTTAGAGAGAGAATTAAAGTGTGTTGTAGAAATTGAATTAGCTGAAAAAAGTAAAGAAGGAAAAGCTAAAAATGCAATGCCAAGTAAGGCAGCTATTTTAGTTGAATGATTTTACATATCAGGTAATAGATCTATTAATTCATCTATATCTGCAGAGGGTTTGTACTTTCTTGCATCCCTCATGAAATCAAAATTTGGAGTATGTTGTTCCATTAATTCTTTTTGCAATGTGAAACTTGCAGCAGTTGCATATAATAAAGATTTTTTGATTTGAGCTAAATCTTCAGTATATTTAGGAATAACTAAACCTTTTTCAGCAAGACGAGCATCTAACATTTGTTTGTCTCTAAAATCTGGAGCTTCAAGTGCATTTAATGAATGTTGTAAAAAGAACCTCATATTTTTTACAATAAATTCAAATAGTGCAGGTTTTCCAATTAATTTTTCAGGATTAAAATATGCCCAATTTAATGAACTTGCAGTTGCTTTTAATTTTACATGAGCTTGACCTAAACCTCTTTCAATAATTTCATCTTGTTCAACTAAAGGAAATGGAAATTCTCCCATTAAAACTTGTGTATGCAATAAAAATTCTCTTGAGTCGTGTAAGCAACGAGTATGTTTAATTTCATATTCATCATCATCAGGAGTTATATGAATACCTAAAGGTTTTGCTCCAGGAATTTCTTCGCCTTTTGTTTCAAGAACTCTATTTCCTAAAACAATAGGACAAGTTCCTTTTAGAACAGCATGTGCTTTTCTAACATCTTTTACTTTTACCCAATTATCAAAGTCTCCAAATAAATCAGGATCAGCAGTTCTTGCAGCAGAGCCATAAATTAATACTCCTTGAAGATTATCTCCAAGTTTTTCTTCTAACCAAGCTAAGTAAGGAAATCTAGATCTAATTTCAGTTTCACTTAATTCAGGTTTTTTCCAATGAATATCATATTCTCTTCCACCAATTGGAACTTCTTTCATAAATTCAATGAATAAAATTTTCATTCTAGTCAAAGCTTCATCCCATTGATTTGGATCTCTTAAATTTCCAAAGTCAAAAGGGTAAGCTCTTTCTTCTAAATGACCATATAATCTACCAATT
>JADHVA010000042.1 GCA_016784245.1 Nanobdellota archaeon | reverse complement strand
TTCATTTTCTATCTTTCTTTGTTCTGCAGCTGCACTTTGAATTCTAATCTTTTCTTTCAACTTAATTTCAGCAATCTCTTCTTTACTCTTAACTAAATGTAAAGCTCTCAAAATAGAATATATTCTTCCTTTTTCAAATTTTTTAAGGTGCTCTTCAACATCTTTATCAACAATCAAAATATCACTAACTACTTTAACATTCTTCTTTTTTATCAAAACTTTCTTATCGCATTCATATTTTCCTGATAATTTAACTAACCAACCATAAACCATTGAATTTAATAAAACAACATCTACAACTTTCCCAATTCTTATCCCATCCTCAGAATAAACTTGTCTTTCAACAACTGCATCCAAATAAATATACTTTTTAGCTTCTTCTTTTTCTTTAACAATTACAGCTTTCTTTGTTTTCTTCTTTTCAACAACTTTCTTAACTTTTTCTTTAACAGTTACAATTTTCTTTGCTTTCTTCTTTCTCTTCTTCTTTCTCTTCTTCTTTCTCTTCTTCCTTCTCTTCTTCTTTCTCTTCTTCTTTCTCTTCTTCTTTCTCTTCTTCCTTCTCTTCTTCCTTCTCTTCTTCTTTCTCTTCTACTTTCTCTTCATCATCAGTATCTGCACTTCTCAAAACAAAAACTGCAATAACAACTATGATTAAAATCCCTAAAAATGCTAATAAATAATTTTTCCAATCAACATCACTCTCTTCACCCTCTTCAACAACTAAACCTGTTATTATTTCATCAGCATCATTATCTGCAACTTGCATAACTAAATGAACTTGACCATCTGCAGCTACAGAATATACAGCAACATTCATATCATAAAAACCATCTTTATCTAAATCAACTTTCATAATTGTATCTAAAGTTGCCATTCCTGGCCAAGCATTAGTAATCCCATCATAAATAAAAGGGACTATATCAAATTTTGCCCCAGTTTCAGAAACTTCTTCTACAATTAAAGAATGTTCACCATCTAATAACTCAAATCTTACTTCATCATTTTCATAAAGATAAACAGCTTGAGAATTTTGTCCTTCAAAACTTACATCATAACTATTTCCAGCTAAAACAAAAGTAAAGCTAAACAAGATCATGAAACCAATTAAAATTATCCTTCTCATAACTATGAAAAATTAATTATCTAATTTATAAAGATTATGCTAATAAATAATATTAAAAAAAATAAAAGAAATTACTTCTTTTTAGCAATAACAAACCATGCAATCCCTGCGATAATTCCTAATGCAAGCACTAATCCAACCCACCAATAAGTATTGTCTGGAGCACTTTCATTATCTAACCAGCTTTCAAGTTTTGTAAAAGTCAAATCAGCAGTACCATCTTCATTGATTCCATTTAATGCTACTTCAAAGTCTTCGCTTCCATCAAGGTCTATATCAATATTTCTGCTTTCCCCAACATAAATAGTTAATTCCTGAGGTTCACTAGCAAATGTTAATACAATATATTGCTCTTCAACATTAACTTCATTCAATGTAATTGTATGTTCTTCTTCTAAACCTTCACTTGTAGTAAAAGTCATTTCAAAAACTTCACCAACGGTAGAAGAGCTATATTCTAAAACTCCTGTTTCTTCCCAGCTACTTTCTTCTTCTAAAACAACAGCTCCAGTTATCTCTTCAACAACTTCTTCAACTTCCTCAACTTCTTCTTCATCTTCTACTTCAGGAGCATAACTTACACCTGATGAACTTGATCCACCACTTGAACCACTAGAACTTGAACCAGAACTAATACTAACAACAAAACTTGTTATTTCAGCTGCAGTATTACCATAAACATCAGTTACAGTACACCTAACATTATATGTTCCTGCTACTGTAGCTGTATCACTATAAGTTCCACTTCCAGAAGTAGTTAAAGTTGAATAAGAACCACTTGGCGGTTGCACATCTAATACATATGCTATATCTCCACCTAAATTATCTGTAGCTCCACATGAAATACTAACAGATTCACCACCATTAAGAGTACTTGGTGATGCTGAAACACTAATTGCATCTGGCGCAGTTGTATCAAGAGTAATATTTCTTGTTTCAGTAAAATTCACTTGATTAGCAACATCAGTTACTGTTACATTAAATTTATAGTATCCATCTCCTAAACCTGTAAAGTTCACTGATGTAACATTTGTATCTGTAATCCAAGTTTCATTCACAAAAGAAGAATTTGCTAAAACAAAACTAATATTTGCTAAATTTTGTTCAGTCAAATTAACTCTTACAAAAACTCCATCATTTGTTAAGTTTGTATTATTTGCTACTGAACTTGCATGTAAGTCAATATTAGGGAAAGTCTGATCAATTATAATATTTCCATTAATACTAACATTTTGATTACCCATTCTATCTGTTCCAGTTACATTAAATGTATAATTCCCTTCAGGTAAAGCTAAACCTTCTGACAAACTGGTATAATTAATATATGATAAATTACTATCCCCAATTTCATCTGAAATAACTGTTGTATTAATTGCTCCAGATTCATTTCTAAAATTAAAAGTTAAATTAATCAGATTTGATTCTGTTACTGAAACATTCACAAAAATGGAAGTACTATTGGTACCAGTAGTTCCTGCAACTGCTGAACCATGTGAATAAACAACTACAGGTAATGTCGGATCATAGAAGAAGGTTCTAACTGCTATAATCTTTTGATTTGAAGCTCTATCTAAAACAGTTGCATTAAATGTATAATTTCCATCAGGCAAAGCACTTCCACCAGTTAAACTTGTAAAGTTCACATAAGGTGTAGACCATTCTGAAACTACAGTACTATTAGTACTTGTATAATCAGTTAAGCTTAAATCAAATGTCATGTTCCCTAAATTCTGCTCAGTAATAGTCAAATTGAAAAATGCATAAGCAGTTGAAACATTACTATTGTTAGCCACAGTAGTACTTGCTTGATAATCAATTTGTGGTAAAGTTTGATCCATAATAAATAACCTATTTGTTGTAACATTTGAATTAGTAGCATTATCCCAAATTGTTGCATTAAAAGAATAATTAGCATCTGTTAAAGGTCCTTCAAGATTCATACTACTAAAATTAAAAGTAAAAGTATTATAATCTGAAATAACTGTTGTATTTAATAAACCAACTAAAGGATCAAATGCAGTAAAAGTTAAATTAGCTCTATTAGTTTCAGTATATGTAACTTCTAAGAAAACAGAATTGGTATTAATATACGCTTCATCAGGAAAACTTGTTAAGCTACCCCATTGAATAAGAGGTTCAGTATTATCGACTGTAAATGTTCTATTTGTAGCTGAATAATTTCCTGCAGAACCATTAGTTACCTTAAAATAATAAACATAAAAACCATCACCAAGTACACCAATCCCTTGAGATAAAGGAACTTCTGTTTCAGTTGTACCGTTAACAATACCTACAATAGGTCCACCTTCAGTACTGCCATCAAGGTATAATTGTCCATCATATGTTGCATTAGTTCCATTTACATCAAAATTAAAACTAGGTTCTCCAGTTAAAGGACCATAAAAACTGTTATTATCTGGACTAATATAATGTATTCTAATTTCAGTATTACTTTCTGCCACTACAAATGACAAAAATAACAATGTAAAAATTACGACTAAAACAATTAAAAATGATTCATGGATTCCTCTTTTTTTAAACATACAACATACACCTCTTATCTTTATATAATATTCATAAACTTTATAAAGTTTTTTAAAACGCAACATAAATTATAATAAACTTACAATAAAAAAAGTTAAAAATGAAACAAAAAACTATCACTGTATTTCTTTGGAAAGATCTCAAACATCCTTATGCTGGAGGATCAATTGTTTATGCATTTAATCAAGCAGAACATTGGATCAAAAAAGGTTACAGAGTTATTTTTCTTTGTCCAAGATTTAAAGGTTCAAAAAAATATGAAAAAATAAATGGTTCTCATGTTTTCAGATCTGGAGGAAAATTTTCAAACTACATAACTCTTCCATACTTATACTTAAAAAAAATCAGAAAACATACAGACTACATTATAGATGTTGAAAATGGCACTCCTTATTTCACCCCATTATTTTCAAACAAACCAAAAGCTATGCTTCTGTTGCATGTTCACAAAGATGTTGTTTTCAAAGAACTACCTTTTTATTTAGCATGGATGCCTTACTTTGCTGAAGTTTATTTAATGCCAATCATTTACAGAAACACACAACTAATTGCAATAAGCAAATCTACAAAAAAAGGTTTTGAAAAACTAGGATTCAAATCTAAAAATTTCACATTAAGTTATTGTGGCTTTGATCACAAAAAAGCAAAACCTAAAACTAAATTCAAAAATCCAACTATATTATACTTAGGAAGAATTGAAAAATATAAAAGAGTACAATTACTTATTGAATTATTTGAAAAATTAAATTACCCTAAATCAGAATTAATAATTGCAGGTGGAGGTAGATACTTACTTGAAATAAAAAAAAGAGCTAAAGCTTCTCCTCTAAGAAAGAGAATTAAAATATTAGGAAAAGTTTCAGAAGAAGAAAAATTTAATCTTTATGCTAAATCTTGGGTTTATGCTTCTGCTTCAAGTGCAGAAGGCTGGGGAATTACAGTTATCGAAGCAAATGCTTGTAACACTCCGGCAGTTTCTTTCAACACTGCAGGTTTAAATGAGTCTATTCAGCACAAAACAAATGGATTATTAGCAAACACAAAATCAGAATTCATTACAAACATGAAAATTATATTAGACAAAAAAATAAAATTCTCTAAATTAAAAGAATATGCTTCACAATTTACTTGGGAAAATTCTGCAAAAAAAACTTTAGAAGCTTTAACTAAACAACTTCATAAATAACTACAATAGGTTGAGTCTCTGCTTCATCATAATAAAATACTGCAGTTTGCTTAAACTGGTCTTCTCTTGTAACAATTTCTTCAAAAGCACAATCAGATGTAAACGCATCTGCAACTAAATATTTTGGATCATATTTTTCTATCACTTCATCCATCAAACTAACATCCATACCAAAAGCATAACCTTGTCTTTCAGAATAAGCTTGATACACAACAACATAACTACAAGCAACAAAATTATCTTCTAATTCCATATTTGCACTTAACCATTCACCTGCTTCTCTTTGTTGTTGAAACGAAGAACTACTTCCACCTATAGCAGCATCAGCATAACTTAATTGTGCAAAAGAAAAATAAGCTAACAATAATACAATCAATATAACTGAAAGATATTTTGCTTCTTTACTTTTCTCAGCAATATTTTTATCAATAACATCTTTCAACCACAATAATCCTTTTCCTAAAAAGTAAAACAATGCAATAAATGCTGGAAACATATATCTTTGCTCAACATGCACAATTTCAATTCCCAAAGCAATTGGAACAATTAATAGCCAACCTAAAAATAATAAATCAAAATCTAATTTTTTAATTTTCCTATTCCAAATCAAATCAAAAGATAATCCAACATCAATCAAACTTTTAATCAATCCAATCAAAAAGAAAATCATCATCCCTGTTAATACTACAGCTGGAAAGACTTTAAAAAAACCAAGAATTCCAAAATCATATCCTTCTTCAATTTGTCCAGTTCCATGATATTGTACCAAACCAAAGAGAGGATCTCCATGAACAATATAAGACCATAATAACCAAGGTGCTAAAGCTAAAACAAAAGCTAAAACTCCATACCAAAAATTCTTATCTTTAAACATATCAAACTTTTTTGTGAAAAATAAATATACTAAAAATAAAGGAATCAAATACAAAGGAATATAAAAACTCATAACAGCTAATGCTGTAAACACACCAGTTAACACCGAATCCTTCCAATTACTTTTTTTACAACATCTGACAAAGAAATACATTGCCATTATACTAAACAATAATGCAGCTTCATCCAAAACAATTCTTATTGAAAAGAAAATATGTATCCATGATATTGCTAGCAATGCAGCCATAATCAAACCTAAATTTTTACTATGTGCTTCTTTACCTAACAAGTAAACAAATAATATAGCTAACACTGATAATATAACTTGAGAAAACTTTATGGCGTATTCACCACCACCTAACAATAGAATAATACTCCAAAGTGCTGGCATTAAAACAGGCCTTCTTTCTGCAACACCTTCAGGATCTTCTAAATCATCAAAAGCTATACTTTCTGCTCTCAACAAATACTCACCTTCATCATACCACAAACCTTGATCAGAATATTCTGTTAAATAATCAAACCTTACAAAGAAAGCAAAAACTAGAATAAATAATAAAAG
>JADHVA010000041.1 GCA_016784245.1 Nanobdellota archaeon | reverse complement strand
TTCATTTAAGGATAATAATCTTGGAATCATTTCTGGATCTCTCCAGTCTACTTCAATTAGAGTACATTCTCTCTTAATATCAACTTTACTTGCTTCTCTAAAAAACTTCTTTTTCTTGCTTCTCATAAGATTATTTTTTCAACTTATTATATATAAATCTTTATATTTAATAAAATTCAAATAATCTTCATGAAAAGGATTTATTTGAGATATATTATAGCATTAATTATAGCATTTTCAACAGGTCTCTTCTATATGATATTCTCGCCTTTAACAATAAACACAACTTATTTCATATTATCCTTATTTTATGATGTCACCATAATGAACTCTTCAATTCTTTTTCAAGATGTAACTTTTGCTTTCATTCCTGCATGTACAGCAGCAACAGCTTATTTAATCATTACAGAACTGATTTTATTAACTAGAGGTATTTCAATTGCAAACATTTTCAGATTTCTTTACATATCATATTTATCTATTTTCACAATGAATATTTTAAGAATCTTAATTTTGATTTACATTTACTTAAATTATGGCAAAAATTATTTCGACACTTTTCATTTATTATTTTGGCACATTTTATCTACCCTCTTTGTAGCTTTGGTTTGGATATTCTTAGTAGAACATTTCAATATTAAAGGGATTCCAATAATTAGTGATATAAAACATTTACTTAAATTAAAGAAATAAATCCTAAACTAACTAAGCTAGTAATAATTCCTGCAATAATAACACCAAGAGTAATTGCAAGTAAACTTTTCTTTCTTTTCAATTGAAAAGCCCATGAAGCTAAACATCCAGTATAAGCTCCTGTTCCTGGAAAAGGAATAGCAACAACTAACATTAAAGCTACAAACTCCCAACTTGTACCAATTTTCTTTTCAACTTTTCTTCTAGCTCTAACTAAGAATTTGTTAAAAATTTTATTATAAAAACTCCAATTTATTAAATATTTATGAATATGATCTAAAAAGAAAAATATTGGAAAAACAATCAAAATATTTGCTAAGACTGAAACAATAAAAACTAAACTAAAATCTAAACCTGCAGCTAAACCATAAGGAATTCCACCTCTTAATTCAAAAAATGGTGCTAAACTTAAAAAAATAGTAATTAAAATATCTTTCATTTACCTTGGAATGCAATAAGATCTTCTGTAGTTAGAATCTTTTTCTTCTTAATCTTTTCTTCAACTTTAGATTTCTGTTCTTCTAACTTTTTCTCTTCAATCATTTTACGATCTTTTGTTATTTTTTCCTTCCTCTTTGATTTTTTCTTATGTACAACATCTACTCTTTTCTTTAGAACTTTATTTGTTTCAGAAAAAGCTTGTTTAAATTTAATGAATTTGTCAAAAGCTTCTTCTTGTTCTTTTTTGATTTTATTAATTTCTTTAGAAGTTTTAACAAAAGCCTTATATGAATTTTTATTTTTTCCTGCAAGACCTTTAATTTTTTGGTGAACATCTTCTGCTAATTTTTTTGCATCATCAATTTTTTTAGATAGATCTTTAGCATCCTTTCCTACCACATTTGATTTTTGATTTTCACTATATTCTTTTTTCAAACTTTTAATTTGTTTCATTAATTTTTTTTCTTGGTCAAATGAAACTTCTCCTGTTTCAATTCTCCTTTCAAATTCATCAATTTTTTTCTTTATATTAACAGTATCTGGTTTCTTTCCTCTATGGTCTTCCTTAGCTGGATTCATTACTTTAATTTTAGAAATTAAGACTTTTACATCTTTATTGTACTTATCTCTTTTATCTTTTAATTCTTTAATTTCTTTTGAAAACTTATCATTTTCATCTTTCACTTTTTTAACTTTTGATATTAACTTAGCAATACTTTCTTTTAGTTCTTCTTTCTTCTCAAACCATTTTTCTTTTTTAGAATTAAGATCATCTAATCTCGCTTTTAACTCTTTAACATCTAGTTTTTCAAGATTTTCAATTGAATTTTTTTTAGCTTCTTCTTTATTTTTAGGATCTTTATTAGAAACAACTTTCTTAACTTCTTTATTCTTAGTATCTTTATTAGGAATAATATCCTTCACTTCAACTTTTTGTTTTTCTGTTTTTTTTGCCTCACCCATTCGAAATCCTCTGTAAGTTTATGTCTTTCATTATTTACGCAATTTTCTACTTTAAAAAGATTGCGTCACCTCTCTTTAAAGCTTTTTAAAAATTAAAAAAAATTTAAGAAAAAATTTATCCGAAAAGAGCACCAAGACCAGCAGCTGCATCAGCAGCAGGTTTAGCTTCTTCCTTTTTTTCTTCTTTCTTAGTTTCTTTAACTTCAGCTACAGCAGCAGCAACAGGTGCAGCTACAGCAGCTTCTTTAATAGCTTCTTCAATATTAACTCCATCAAGAGCAGCTACCAAGGCTTTAACTCTTCCATCATCAACTTTAATGCCAGCAGCATCAAGTACTTTTTTTACACTAGCTTCGTCAACTTGCTTACCTGCACGGTATAATAGTAATCCTGCATATATATATTCCATTTTTTTTTCTCCTTATAATTATATTTTTACTTTCTTTTTTAGGACATTAGCTTGAGCTTCTGCTTTTGCTAAAATTTTGCCCAGGTTCTCATTAGTGAGTATGTCTTGTGAATCTGCTAATGCATTTGCATCTGAATGAGCTTTCCTAATTAACACTTTAATTGTATCTTTACAAGCATATCCAACTTTTACAGCTAGATTCATTGCTTCATTATGTAATCTCTGTAGATCACTTAGGTATGCATCAGTATCAATATCTAATATCTTTCTATCAAATATAGTTCCATTTTCAAATACTGCAATTATATTTAATCCAACTTCCATTGGTAAGATATTTAATCTAGTTAAAATTTCAGCAACTTTGCTATTAAATTTTTCACCTTCTTTAATAACTATTTTTGCTTCTTTTACTGCAACTTTTCCATCTTCTACTCCGGTTTTAATTCCTAACTGTCCTAGTTCTCCAATAATTGGTCCAGGAGCAAATGGTGTTTTTCCTTCTGGAATTGAAACATCTTTTGGTGCAGTTTGCCCTGCCTTTGCAGGTGCTTCACTTTTACTTTTTTGTAATGTTTTGTATAATTTAAATGGATTATCTTCTGTAAATATTAATGCAGGCATTCCTCTAATTTTTTCAACTAACTCTTTAACACCTTCTTTTTTAGATTTTTCTAATGCAATTTTAATTAGTCTACCTTTAGCCATTCTCACAAGAACTTTTCCTTGTAGACTTTGTTTCATGATTTGAAGCTGTGGTGCAGGAAGATTTTCCATATCAACAATTCCTACAATTGGATATTTTTCAATAAGTTCTACTAATTCTTTCACAACATCTTTCTTCTTAATATTTACGAAAGCTTTAGGTTTACTCATTTCTTTCCTCCAATTTTCACTGCTTTACTCATGGTAAATTTAATAGCTGTAAATTTAATATTATTTTCATGTTGTGGTAATGCATTTACTAATCCTTGATATGCTGCCATAACATTATCTACAATTTGATCATCATCCATATCATCTTTACCTACCGGACATTTTACTGATAATTCACTTTTAACAGTCAATCTTACTGTTTTTTGTAATCTTTCTACAATCTCTTTAATATTTCCTTTTGGAGATATAATACATCCTGCTTTTGGATTAGGCATTTTGGATTTTGGTCCTAAATATCTACCAAAACTAGTTGCAATAGTAGCCATGATGTCAGCTTGTGCGATAAAGAAATCGTGTTCTCTAACTATATTTTTTACTTCTTTTTTATTTTGTGTAATTGTTTTAAAATCTTCTTTAACAATTGCTAAATCTACATTTCCTTGAGCATCTTTGAATAAGTTAGCACCAACAAGAGCACATACTTTTACTTTCTTACCTCTTTTATTAGGCATTGTTACAAAGGTTTCAATTTTATTCTCAGGCTTCTTAAGATCCATATTATGTAATTTTATTTGTAAATCGAATGTTTGAGAGAAATTTCTTTCTTTAGAATTTTTCCTTAATTCTTTTATTGCTTCTAATATTTGATTTTTATTCATTTAATCCCTCCTACACGGGTAGTCCTTGCGGGTACTCTTTGAAATAAAATAAGCATTTATAAAGGTTTCTATAGCTTACTAAATACTGTTGGATCTTTTAATTCTCCCTTCTCAAACCTAAAAGCTAATCCACAACTTGGACACCAATGGTAGCCATTAAAGAAATTATTAAAATCTTCATCACATCTTTCACATATTGCCATTCTAAAAATAATAACTTTCAGCTTTTTAAAGATTTTGTAACAAATAAACTTCTATATCTTCCATAAACAAATTTTCTCTTTCTAATAATTTCCAAGAATAATCTTTAAACAAATCTTCAGCTTTTCCTGTTAACGAACTAATTAAAACTAAAATTTTTCCATTTTCATTAAGATAATCCTTAGCATCAACTAAAAATCTTTTCAGAATTTCATCTCCTTTTTTTCCACCTGTTGTAGCTAATTTAGAATCTTCTGGTTCTCTTGGATCTTCTGGTAAATATGGAGGATTAAAAATAATCCAGTCAAACTTCCCTTCAATCTTTTCAAACAAATCACTTTGAATAACATTAATATTTTTTTTCTTACAATATTCTACAACTTCTTCACTTATATCTACAGCTAAAACTTCTTTAGTATTTTCTAATGCAGCCAAGGCTTGTATTCCAGATCCAGTACCTACATCTAAAACTTTTCCAGAAACTAATTTCTTAACATGCTTCTTTAGCAAAAAAGAATCTTCTCTTGGCTCATAAATCATAATATAAAAATTATTTGTCTCTTAATAAATATTATCCAAAGAATTTAATTCAACATAAATATAAAATAATTTAAAACTGCTGCAAAACTTACCCATAATAAATAAGGGATTAGTAAATAAGCTGAAATTTTATTTATTCTATAAAAATATATCATTGTCAATATTATTGAGATCCAAAGAAGTATTATTTCTGTAAATGCAAAAAAAGGTTTTTGTAATCCAAAGAAAATAACTGACCATAAAGCATTCAAAAACATTTGAATTCCAAAAATAATAAAAGCAGTTATATCCTTTTTTTTAATCCAAACTAAATACAATGCAATTCCTATTAACAAATATAAAATTGTCCAAACTGGGCCAAAGATCCAACTTGGAGGATTAAATGTCGGTTTAATTAAAGTTAAATACCAAGTTGAGACAGAACTAGCTGTAAACAAACTACCTATTGCACTAGCTAAAAAGGGAATAAGTAAAGAAATAATTAATTTAAATATTTTTTTCATATTCTACAGATATTTTTATTCTTAATAAATATTATTAAAAAAATAAAAAAATCAATTAACTATTAATTCTCCTCTCATTCCTCCATGTCCATCTCCACAATATACTGAACAAGTAAAATCAAAACTTCCTGTTTCATCAGCAACAAATTCTACAACAACATCTTCATTTACTGGCAGATCTACATTAACTCCAAATTCTGGTATTGAAATTCCATGTTCAACATCTAAACTTGTAATTATTAGTCTAACTGTATCGCCTTGATTCACTTCAATTTCATTTGGAATAAATTCCCATTCTTGAGCCATCATAGTAAACTCTTTAAAGGTCTCTTCATTACTTTCTATTTCTTCACTACTACATCCACTTAGAACTAAAAGTCCTAACACCAAAATTATAAAAATTATTTTTTTCATATTTTCACCTCAACTATGATATACACTTTCTACTTAATAAATATTGTCCAAAGGATTTTTAATTTCTTTCAACTTTACTTTAGAAACACTGGTATAGATTTGAGTAGTTTTTACATCACTATGTCCTAACAAATTTTGTATATATCTTAAATCTGTACCTTGTTCTAATAAATGTGTAGCAAAAGAATGTCTTAACATATGTGGTGTAATCTTTCTATTTATTCTTGCTTTCTTTGCAGCATTATCAATAATTTTTTGCACACTTTTCACAGTCAACTTTCCTTTTCTTCCTGGAAATAAATATTTACTTTCTTTCTTTTCACACAAATATTTCAATAAAATTTCTTTTAAATTTTCAGAAAAAATTGTTAATCTATCTTTGCTTCCTTTACCTTCATTTACAATTAAAGTATTATTAATAGTATCTAAATCTTGAACTTTTAAATTTGTTAGTTCAGAAACTCTTAATCCTGAAGAATAAGCTAACATAATTATTAATTTATGTTTGAGATTTTTTGTAATTTCTATCATTGCCTTTATCTCACTTTTTTCTAAAACTTTTGGTAACTTCTTTTTTCTTTTTGGTAATGGAATACTTGATAGATCAATTTTTTTCTTTTCAACATTTC
>JADHVA010000040.1 GCA_016784245.1 Nanobdellota archaeon | reverse complement strand
CATAGGAGTGAATGCAATTATTGAACCTAAAAGTCCGAAAAATGCACCGATTAAAGTATAAGAAATTGTTTTACCTAATCCATACATAAAATGTGACTTGTAAACTTTCTTTCCAGCTTCTGTATCTTTTGCAGTGTATGAAACAACAAAACCACCACACATACTAATACAATGAAAACCAGTTAACAAACCAACAACAAATAATAAACCATAACCCATTCCTGAACTTATTTCAGGTAATTGAATCGCACTGGTTAAATGAATTAAAAAATATAATGCTATAACTATTCCGACAATTGCAAATCCCCAAGCCCAGTATTTTCTTTTTGAATTATTTTGATCACAAGAATAACCTTTTTCTGTAATTTTTGATTGTATATTTTCTAAACTAATTAAATCCGGATCAAATGTTACTTCTGCTTTTGAAGTTTTATAATTTATTTTGAAATCTTGAATGCCATCTAAATCCATAACTTGTTTTTTAATAATCTTTTCACAAGATTCACAAACCATGCCTTCTACTTTGAAAGTTTCTTTTTTCATTCTACTTTATAACCTTCTTTTTCAATTACTTTTTTTATTGTCTCAAGAGAAATTTTAGATTCATCAAATGTTATAGTAATTTCATTATTGATAAAAGAAATATCTTTAACACCTAAATCTTCTAATGAGTCTTTTATTAGCATCTCACAACTTTTACAGTGCATGCCTCCAACCTTGAATTTTTCTATTTTCATTTTATTTATCTCCTTTTAATAAATTATCAAAAAGATCTCTTTTATAATACCAAAGTGCAAAGATAATAATTATTAATAACAACCAAAAAAACATTGCAAATCCTCCTTTGATCTTTCTGAAATCATGAGAGTAATAAATATTATCCCCTTTTAATACCATTCGTTAGTATTAGTTATACTGTTATCGTTTAGATCTTAAGAATTCTTAAGAGTTATCGTTTAGATCGTAAAAATTAAAATTTCTTCTTTAGATAGATTTCTTTGGTCTTTCCTGACTCTTTTCTATGAATAATATCTCTTTCTTCAAGCTTTTTTAGTACTAAAGATAAAAGAGTTTTGGATATTCCTGTTTTGTACCTCAAAGTAGATTGTTTGATTCCTTCTTTGTCATGAATAGCTCTTAATATTTTTTGTTCTTGATCATTGAATCCTGAAACAAATGCTTTGAATTCGTCTTTTTCTTTTGCAGTTTGTAATGCAGATGAAACTTCTTTGTGTTGTTCAACTAATATTTTTTGAGTTTTATCAAAGTAGATGAGATAAATTCCAAGTATTAAAAGTGCAATAGTTATTGCTCCACCAAGATAAAATAAAGTATAATCTCTGTCTTCATGTAAACAAGAACCATCATCTAAATAACATGAGCCTTGCTCGTCGATAATAGCAGTAATATATTGATCTTCTTGTGCTTTAAAATAGAATAGAAAGACTAGTAATAAAATTGCAATAATGATTAAGATTATACCTGTTTGCTTCTGATTCATGTGTTTTGAATAATTTTTTAGTATATATAGCTATTTATTTTTCAATTCTTCTTTCAACCATTCTTCCCATCTTTCTTTTATGACTTTAGTATCTTGAGAACCTAGATCATTCTTAACTTCTTCAGAAATCCTATAGAATTTTTCATTTGATTTTAAAGCAAACTCAGCTTCTAAAATATTTTTATCATTAATTTTTTTAGAATAATCAACTAATAAAGATTTAATTTCTGCTCTTAATTTAATATTATCCCAAATGGCATCCCAGTTTCCAACCCATTCTTTAACTCCACCACCAATTGCTTTCAAAACTTCTGAATCACCATTAATTAAATCAGGAGTTGGTTCTAACATGTCAGTCTTTGCATTGTATTTCATTAAGTCAACAAAACCTCCTTCTTGTAAAGGATCATCTTCCCAAGTTTTTCTTACCTCAGTAATTGAAGTTACTCTTCTCATTTTACTCATACCAGAAGCAGATTGAATTGGAGAACACATAACAATAATATCAGTTGCTTTGAAAGAAGTTTTTGGTACACCTAAATCATTTACAACTCTGTCGAAAATACCATAAGGAGAATCACCGTGAATAGTTCCTGCAACAACATTAGCAGAAGCACCAATTCTCATTGCTTCGTAAAGTGCTAATGCCTCGGTATTGTGAAGCATTATTCCACCGAAACCACCTATAAAATTTTGGCCAGGTTCTACAGATAAGTCATAAACAAATTCTTCTTTATCTAAAAATATTTCTTTTACTTCTCTTACCTCATCTAAATAAAAATCCCCATTAACAAAAGTTTTTATTAGATTACTTGATTTTTCAGAATCCTCAACAACTTTTTTCAAGTAATCTTTACCACAAGAATCATTTCTTCTTAAATGCCTATATTTTCTTTTAATCTTTACATTATCTTCTAATATTGTTGGATCATAATTAACTGTATTAAATGTACTATGAGAAACTCTTCTATCAATTATTTCTTTTTTATATTTAGTAAAACCTACTTTTTTAAGGAAATGTTTTATGTATTTTCTATGTTTTATATGCACTTTATATTGTACATGATTGCCTAATTCAGGAGGAGATATTTTTTCAATCCTTGCAACAATACCTAAGTGTAATAATAAATAAGCTATATCATTAGCAAGTTTTTCTGAAACAGTATTTGCAGAGATAGAATTTCCAGAATTTTTTGATACAACCTGAGAACCATCACCATCAAAATAACCTTTTAAGAATTCACAAATCATATTTTCCGATAAGCCAAATATAAAATGAGGAACTCTCTTTTCTGGAGCGATTCTACCACACCCTAATGCTGCTAAAAAATGACCAAGAATTCTATTTGAAATAGTCATTTGAGTCGAAAATCCTAAACCCTTAGTTAGTCTTTGATATACATTCATATTAAATAGATTCTTCGCAAGAGATACAATATCTTTTTTAATTTTAGAATTAGAATTTGAAAATACTACAGCACCAGTTTTTTGAGTATAACCTTCAGCCACATAATAACCTAAGAAACGACACAATTCTTCAGTTATAGAAATTTCAGCTTCTAAAGTATTACTTGTACCATTTTTAATTTTAAATTTTTGTAAGGTTATTTGATGATTTGCTTCTTGGCAAAGAGAATTAAAAGTACTTATTGGAATATTTGTATGTTGAATTCCATTTCTTAAATATTGATAAATATCATTAGAAACATTAGCAATTTCTGTTGCTTTTTTCCATCCTATTTTTTTAATTATTTCTCTAAGATCTTCTTCATATCCAGTTAGCTTACATCCTTGATTTTCTAATAATTCTAGTAAATTCAAAGATTTTATATTATTATATCCAGAAGGTAATTTTTCAGGAATAATTATTTTGGTTCCAATTTCTAAATTTTGACATTCTATTGGACAAATTTTAAAATCTTTATGAGTAAATAAACTATGATCTGGAGTAACTGTAATTTTTCTTCCTGTTTTTGTCGTTACTTCAAGTAATTTTGTTCTTTTAGGATGTTTTACAAAGCCCAAAAGTTTTTTTAGTCTAAATTTTAAATCAAAATCCATGGTAGGGATAAAAATATTAGATATATCAACACCTTCTAAATCTTGAATTGGAATTAATTTACTCTGACCATTTTGAACAATTAAAACTTCTTCATTCCCTCTAATAGAACTTCTAACTTCACCTACGATAAGTGCAGAGTCACCAAGTCTTAAAGAAGTTCTAATTCCTTCATCAGCTGGAACTTCTGCTCCACCTTTTACTAAAGCAGATCTTACTTTTAATGGTTGAATATTGTAACCAAGTTTCCTCATTGATTCAGTCGGGAGCTCCAAAGTGTTATGTGCAACAATATTATTACAAATAAAACTCTCATTTCCAGGAACTGAAAGATCAAAAACATATTGTTCTTTATTTTTAAGTTTTTTAACTTCAACTACTTTATCCCAAAAAATATTAGATTCAGATAAAGATTTTAATTTTGAGAGAATAATTAAATTTGATGAAAATAATTGAGCTACAGAACCGAATTTAGTTCTTCCTATATTTGAATTTGAATTAATGTAATCTCTTGAATTAAAATTGTTATTTAATGATTTTAATTTTTTCTTGAATTCTAAAGATAATGGGATTATATCAGAACTATCATGAGTTGATGTTTTTGAACATAATTTTATTAGATTATCTTTTTTATATTCTTGTAATAAATTTATGTGTTCTTTAAATAACTTAAAATCTCGAATAGTAGATATAGCTCCAGGATAATAATTAGAATTTTTCCTAATCTTTCTTATTCTAAAAATTATTCCAAATTGAAGAAGAAGTGTTTGTATATCTTCTATTAATTTTTTAGAATTTAGACAAATTACAATTTCTTTATCACTAACACATCCGTCACCGGAAAATAAACCACATAAAACACATGCGATTTGAGTTTTTGATAGACTATAAATCCAATTTGGAACTATTTTTGTAAAAGCATTTCCCTTAAGTTCAAGGATTTCTCTAAATAAAAATTTTAGAGTTTTTGAATGTAACATTGTAGAAATTCCATCAGAACAGTGTATTTTTGGTCCTAGTTTGTATTTTTTAGCAAATCTTTTAATTACATTTCTTTCTTCATTTGTACTGACTGAAAAGATTATACTATTTTTATCATAACAACCATCAGCAAGCCAAAGTCCAAGAAGAGTTAGAAAATCTTTGTCTAATTTGATTTCTATAGGCATCCAAAAAGAATTATGACCACATTTCCATTCAATTTCCTTTAAATGACTAATATTAATATTTAAAGAATGTAAATCTGATAAAATTTTTCCAGGAATAAGTCCTAATCTAAACCATTTATTTCTTTGTGTTTTTTTATAACCATGTTCATTAGCAAGTTGTTTTACTTCAGATTTATGTTTTTTTAAGAATTCTTTGATATTTTTTCCTCTAAAATATAATTTATCCATATGAGAAGGAAATTGAGTAATAAAAAGTTTGTTTATACCTAAATTATTATTGGTATATTCTCTTGGTGAAGCTATATAATCTCCAAGTTTAAGTTCTCCCGTTTTAATTTCAACAATATCTGCATCAGAACCTAAAGTAAATAAAGAATGATCGCCAGTCACTTTTATTATTCTGCCAGTTGATGTTCTTACTTCAAAAATATCTTTCTTAACTTTATGACGAATAAACTTACTTACTTTAGAAAATTCAATCTTGCCTTTTTTATCCATAGATAATACTTTTATATTCAAAGGATTGCCACAGATTTCATGATCTGATAAATTGTACCAAGCTTGATAATTTTCAATTTGTTCATTAACTAGATCTCCAATTCTTCTTTTTTTAATCAAGCCATTTTTTTTAATTAGCATTTCACAATCTCCAGTAACACTATCTTCAACAGTAAGAACTCTATATTTTCTCATAATTTCTAACAACATAGAACCTAAGAAAGAAGATTTACCAGAAGACCTTGTTCCAGCAACTAAATGCGTTCTTGCACCATGAATTGTAAAACTTAAAAGACCTGCACCTAATGGAGAAATCATTTTGTTCTCTATAAATAAAGGTAAAGTCCAAGGTTTATCTCTGTGTCTTCTAAAAGACATACCAAAACCATAAGGGTTTAATGGTTTTCCAATAATGGAAAGTCTTGATCTTGCTTTAGGTAAAATAACTTCAGTATCTAAAATTGGATTTGCTTCATCTAAAGGTCTACCAGAAAGTAACCTTAACTTTGTTGCCCAACTTTCGAAATCATTTTTTGTTGGAGTAATATTTGTTATACACTCATTGTGGTCATTATGTAAAAGGAAAATTGGAACTTGACCCATTGGAGAATTTATTGTTAAATCTTGAACATTAGGATCTTCTAGTAAAAGTTCGATAACTCCGAAACCAATTGTGTGTCTTACTAAAATTTCTGTAAGATTTTCTATTTCTTCAGGAGAAAGAAACATTCCTTTTTGTTCAGCAAGTTCTTGAATCATACCCTTACCAATGTTTGTAAAAGTTCTACGCATTTTGTGAGGATCTAAAAACTCTTCATTCCTAGGTTGGTGTTCAGAAAGTACTTTTCTTGCTAATTCAATTAATTCGTATTTGTCCTCTGTAAGTTGAAATTCTGGAGGATTTATTTGATAAAGTTTTTTAAGATCATCCTTTAATTCAAAAACTGTAACATCAGTTGTAGGATTAATTTTGTAAATATCTAATTGTTTTCCATCAATTGGAGGAGAAGTTACTAATTTAGTATACATGAAATCTGGTGTAATTGAAGGTTTGAAAAATAATTTGTAAATATCTCTATTAGCAGAAGTATAACCTGGAAGATACTCTCTAGCTAAATCAACAATTTTAGTTTTATCTAACTGTAGAAATATTTGATTTAATGTATCTAAATAAATTTGTAAAG
>JADHVA010000039.1 GCA_016784245.1 Nanobdellota archaeon | reverse complement strand
AGAAAAATATTCTATATGCTCAAATCAGATCTTAAATCTACAAAAGAAAGAATAAGTGAAAAAGAATCTGAACTACAGGCCAATTCTACTGAAACTGAATTTTTATTAAATCAAGTAAGAATGGCTGTAAAAGAATTATTTGATAAAAATACAGATATAAATAAAATAAATTTTTTGAAAACTTCTCTTGAAGAAAAAAAGCAACTTTTAGAAAACCTGAAACAAAGAGAAAAAGAATTAGATAAAATAGCTTATTCAAATGAAAATGAAATTGATCGTCAGGAAAAAATAATTGATAAAATTTCTAAAATGGATATTTGCCCATTGTGTAAAAGCACAATAACAGAAGGCCATATAGATTCTATTCATAAAGATATGATCCCTGAAGTAAGTGCATTAAAAGAGCAAATAAAAAAATCAGACGCAGAAATAGGCTCCATTTATAATAAAAAAGAAATTCTTGAACAAGAATTAGAAAAAATAAGCTTAGAAATTACTAAAAGAGAATTAGATTTGGCAAGACTATCTGAAATAAATGTAAAAGAACAACAAATAAGATCACTCCATGATAAAAAAGCTCAGTTAAATGCAGAAATATCAGAATTAACTAAAAAAAGAAAATCCTATGAAATAAAATTCAATAAAAATTCAGACATTGAACAAAAATATGAAACTTTGAAAATAGAGGTTCAGGAGAGTTCAATAATAAACGATAAGGATTTAGATTCGGAAATAGCATTTAAAAAAAGAGAATTTGAAAGATCTAAAATATCCTTTAAACAACTTAGTAGAGAAGAAAAAGATCTTAAGGAAGAATTAACTATTTTTGAATCTAATTTTAAAAAGAAACAAGAGGATTTATCTAAGAAAAAGAAAGCAGAAGAACAATTAACAGAAAAGTTTAGAAAATTAATTATTGAAAGAGATAACTTCCAGAAAAAAATAAGAGATCAAGAAAGTGAAGTTTCTAGTAAAAAAAACACAATATATCTATTTGAGCAAGAAATTAATAATTTTAAAATAGATAAAGCTAGATTTGATGCCACTGTTGAAAATCTTCAAACAGAACTTCTTGAATTTGAAGGTATAGAAATAATAACTGGCAAAAAAGAAAATCTTTCTCAAAAGTTAGCAAAGACCCAAGAAATTTTGTCTAGAATTGGAACTGTTAATCTAAGGTCCCTGGAAGTCTATGATTCTATTAAAGAAGAATATGATTCTATTAGTAATAAGGTTGAGATAATTGGTAAAGAAAAAGAAAGTATTTTGAAAATTATACACACTATTGATATTAAAAAGAAAAAAGCATTTTTGCAAACATTAACAGCCCTAAATGAGGTATTTTCAAGGAATTTTTCACAATTAAGCACCAAAGGCCAAGTTAGTTTAGAATTAGAAAATAAAAAAGATCCTTTTGAAGCAGGAGTGAATATTATCGTAAAAACAGGTCATGGAAAATATTTTGATATAACTTCTTTATCTGGGGGTGAACAAACAATTGTAGCCCTTTCTTTGATTTTTGCAATACAGGATCTTAATCCCTATGCTTTTTATATTTTAGATGAAATAGATGCAGCTTTAGATAAAAGGAATTCTGAGCGTCTTGCAGCCCTATTAAAGAAGTATATGCAAAGAGGCCAGTATATTGTTATTTCTCACAATGATGAGGTTATAACCAATGCTACAAGCTTATATGGCCTAAGTATGCACGATGGCATATCTAAGGTAGTTAGTTTAAAATTATAATAAAAAAGAGAAGAAAAAGAAAGCTAAATAAAAAAAATAAAAAATAAAAAAGGTAAATTAATAATAGCTTTCTCCGAATTCTTCAGATTTTTCCGGTTTTTTTCTTAGTAAAACAATCAAGATAACCAATAATACAACAAAGATTATTGCTAAAATAATTGTTAAAACTACGATTGCGCTAGAAGCTGATCCACCTTCAACATTTGCGTTCAAAGTTACTGTGTCCAAAAGTTTTTCACCAGAAAAGACATGTACACTAAATGTATAGTCTCCTGTTGAACTAGCCATAGCAGAAACTTTAACAGTTTTACTTGAGCCAGCAGGAACAGCAATAATACTTTCAGCAGTAGATGTTGAGATTCCGTTAGAAGGTTCAGTCACAATTCTGTAAACAGCTAATTTGTTTGTAGGGTTTACTAACAATAAGTTATAAACACCAGTTTCTCCAGCAGAGAAAGTTTTACTGTAATCAGTAACTATCACATTGCTAGAAAAATCGTTGTTAACAACAATTTGCTTCATATCGCTTACAACCATATCGTCATTTGAAATTTCTACTTCAAGATTGTAGATTCCAGATTGAGCGTCATATGGCACATTCAAATAAACTCTTACGCTTACAGTATCTTCTTCGTCGTCATCTTCTACAGAAATTAGGTCTCCAATATAAACTGTTTTTTCAAGATTTAGGGCAGCCATCTTAACAGTTAAATAGAGATCATCAAGGTCATTATATCCAGTGTTTTTCATAACAACATCAACAGGAAAAACATTCCCTGCGTCAACTGTTTGACTAGTTGAAATAGCCATAAGACCTACATTGTATGAGGGTCTTTGAACTTTAAGAGAAATTTCGTTGTAGTTTGTTCTATAATCCCCATTCCATATCTTCAAATAAAGATATGCATATTCACTTACTTGATCCTTAAGTTCATAAGGAACCCTTAAGCTAAGAGTTACAGGAGCATATCTTTGACCTTGTTCAAGATCACCTAAGAATGCTTCAGTATCTACACTTACTTTATCGCCTTCAAGTTCTACTTCGATTTTTACATCAGAAGCATCAACAAGAGCAGTGAAATAAACTTTAACAGTTATCATTTCACCTGCAACAACACTAATGTCTTGATTACCTAATTCTTCCATTCCATTAAGTTCTACTAAATCTACATGAGCAATCTCTGCAGTAGCAGCACTTACAGTGGACACTAAAAGAAATAAGCTTGCAATCACCAAGAAAAAACCTAAAAGGTTTTTTGTTTTCATTTGCATTTTAACTAAATTTAATTGTCAGAAAACTTTGTTTTCTGTAAATATTTAACCATTATTTTATTTATAAGCTTTATTGTGCTGTAATTATAAAATGACACCATATTAACTACCTGTCCGGACAATTAGTGAAAATTTTCATTATTTTTCAGGAAAACAATAATTTTCAAAATAATATAAAATAAAAAAATAAAAAAAGGGAAAAATCCCAAATTATAAACTTAGTAATTCAATTTTTGTATCTGTGGTTGCAAAGTTGTTAGCAATAATTATACTGCACCCTAAATCTTCTGCAGATTTTATCACATTTCTAGTAGCTGCACCATCAATAATAATTGTAGAAGGATTTTCTCTAGATCTTCCTAAAACAGAAATTAATCCTCTAACTGGAACACTTTTAAATTCCTTTAAATCCTTATTCAAAAGAATAGCTTTTCCACTACCTTTGTTTTTATCTGAAATTATTTTTAACTGAGTTTTATTTTCGTCAGTTAACTTTTTTTTTTCAGAGGTGGTTTTAAAAGAACTTTTTATACCAAGAAATTCTTCTGCAGTAACTCTTTTTCTTAAATTCATAAGAATTTCTTTTCCAGTTAATTCTTCAACTTCTTTTCCTTCAGGGGCAATAGCAATATATGTTACTTTTGCATTGTCATAGGCATTCTGAGCTATGAGTTTTCCACCACGATCGCCATCAACAAAAAGAGTCAATTCTTTATCCTGACCTAACTTTTTGATTTCTTCTGGAAGCTTGGTACCATTCATTGCAATTACATTTTTAACACCGTTTTTAAGAAGGTTAATAACATCTGCTCTTCCTTCAACAACAATAACTTTTTTTCCAGAAAGATCTCCTGCTGGAAGCTTTTCTGCACCATATTCTATAATTCCTGATATTCTTTTTGAATCTTTAATTTCATTAGAGATTTCTCTAGAATCTGAAGAACCAGTAATATTTTGCATAAGTTTCTTAGCTCTTTCAATAATATAATCTCTTTTGCTTCCACGAACATCTTCAATTTGAGTTATTTCTATTTGAGCATCGCAAGGTCCAATTCTTTCAATAGTTTCAATTGCTGCTGCAATTAAAGTTGTTTCTGACTGATCAAGAGCTGTAGGAATTTTTATTTTTCCAGCAGTTCTTTTGGTTTGTCTTTCTAATTCAACTTCAATTCTACCAATTTTTCCTTCTTTTTGAAGTTCCCTCATTTCTAGGTCAGCACCAAGTAATCCCTCAGTTTGACCAAATAGAGCTCCGATTACATCAGGTTTTTCTAATGCACCTTCAGCAAGAAAATCAGCATGCACCATGTATTTTATTGATACTGGGCTTATTTTAGCCATATTTTTCTTTTCTCCTTGTTTAATTGTTTTGAAACAATAATTGTTTCTAGAAAAAAATACTAGAAGGGCCAGAAAGCTCTTCTTCACTTATTTAAAAAAGCAGATGTCCTTAAGACATTTTGCGGTTTTTACGCTCAATTCCCCCCTAAAAAGGAAAGGGCTATTGAATGTGATTGTGATATGATAATAATTTCCAATTCGTACTTTTCTCTAAGATACAAAGAAATAATTTATTTATAAAGGTTTTGAATTAACTTAAAGCTTTTTTAAGGACATAATATTCTTTCAATAGGCCCAATTTTTCATATAATCCCATAAGCTTTTCTTTAATATTTTGTTTTTCCAAATCACTTATTCTCATTTCAAGAAGTTTTTCATAAATTTTAACAGCCTGTCTTCTTTTTAATTCTCTTTCATAAATCTCTGCTTGTTTTTTATACAATTCTTTTACAGTAAAATATATTTCTTCTTTTTCAGTTATAGTTGCTTCAGAAATAGCTCTTTTCATAGAATAATCTGCAGAATTGAATTGTCCGGCCCTAATATAAAATTCAGTTGCCTTAACAAATTGTTTTATTTTTTCTGAAAAAGCAATAACATTAGTGGCTAGAGTTTCAGATAGTTTTCCGGCATCATTAAACATAGATAATTTTTCATAAATAGATATTAGTTTTGTAAGTGCAAATTGCTTTAAAGTTATAGGAGGGATTGTTTTAAGATATCTTTCTAAATAATCAATTTGGATGAAATAGCCTTTTCCTGCAATGGCCTTTTCTATATCTGATTTTAACATATCTTTATTTATCATATAAAATAAATTAAAAATTACTTTAAATAAATTATTGTATTAAGAAGAGTATGTCTAGAAATTAGGCCTTCTTTTTTGTAATTTCAATACACATTCCTGCAGCAACAGTAGATCCAGCATCTCTAACAGCAAATCTAGATGTGTAAGGGTTTTCCTTTTGAGTTTCTAAAGCTAAGTTACCTTGAGGCTTAATTCTAACTTTAGCAACATCTCCGTTTTTTAAGAAATCAGGATTTTCTTTAATAACTTGTCCTGTTTTTGGATCAATTTGAGAGATAAGTTCTACAAATTGGCAAGGAACTTGAGCAGTGTGAATATGGAATACAGGAGTATATCCTTTAGCTAATACAGTAGGATGATTAATTACAGCTATTTGAGCGATAAATTCTTCAACAATTGTTATTGGTTGTGCAGCGTCACAAATAACATCTCCTCTTGCAATATCTTTTTTACCAACTCCTCTAATATTAATTCCAACATTATCCCCAGCAAGACCTTCTTTTAATTGTTCATGGTGAGCTTCAATAGTTTTAATTTCACCAGCAATACCTTTTCCAGTTCTTCCAGGTAATACAAGAACTTTTTGTCCTATTTTCATAATTCCTGTTTCTATTTTTCCTACAGGAACAGTACCAATACCTGTAATTTCATAAACATCTTGAACAGGCATTCTCATAGGTAAGTTAGTTGGTAATTCTGGAACAGGGAATAAATCAAATTGTTCTAGAATTGTTGGACCTTTATACCAAGTCATATTTTCTGATTTTTTAATAATATTATCTCCTTTTAATCCTGAAACAGCAAGGAAAGTTGTTTTATCAGCTGGAATACCTACTTGGTTTAATAGTTTAGAAACATCTTCTTTAACTTGAGTGAATTTTTCTTCTTTATAATCTACAGAATCCATTTTATTAACAACCACACATAATTCCTTTACACCCATTGTTCTTAATAACCATAAATGTTCTGTTGTTTGAGGTTGTACACCTGCAGGAGCAGCAATAACTAAGAAAGCAGCATCTGCTTGTGAAGCACCAGTAATCATATTCTTAACAAAGTCTCTGTGGCCAGGAGCGTCAATAATTGTAACTTCGAATTTTTGAGTAATTAATTTTTTATAGGCTAAGTCAATTGTAACTCCTCTTTCTCTTTCTTCTTTGATCTTATCCATAACATAAGCAAATTCAAATCCTTGCTTTCCATGCTTTTCAGCTTCTTCTTTGAACTTCTTCATTTCTTGATCAGAAAC
>JADHVA010000001.1 GCA_016784245.1 Nanobdellota archaeon | reverse complement strand
GGAAGTTGTGCTGAAAGTACTGCCGCTGCTTTAGTTATTGGTGCTGTAGCTTTTGGTGGAATGAATATGGATACAGCTTTGTTATATCCTTTAGCTATTTCAGCAATTGGAATTATCGTTGCTTTTATTACAATATGGTTTATTAAATTAGGTTTGAATAAAAAAACAAGCGGAGATGTTGAAAGAGTTTTGAAGAGAGGATTAATTATTTCTTCTGGTCTTATGTTAGTATCAATGTATTTTTTAACAAAAGCTTGGTTACCAAATAGTTTTGATATTAATGGAATTACTTATGGAGCTACAGGTGTTTTTATTTCGTTTGCAGTTGGTTTAATAGCAGGTTTACTAATTGGTTTAGTTACAGAATATTTTACATCACATGCATATGATCCTGTGAAGAATGTTGCTAAGGCTAGTGAAACTGGAGCTGCTACAAATATTATTCAAGGGCTTGCTCTAGGATATGAAAGTGCAGTTATTCCTGTTGTTCTGTTGGCTATTGTAATTTTTGTAGGTTATCAAACAGCTGGAATGTATGGTATTGCTATTGCTGCTTTAGGAATGTTGTCAACTTTAGTTATTGGTTTAGCTATTGATGCTTATGGACCTGTGGCTGATAATGCTGGTGGAATTGCAGAGATGGCTGGCTTACCTTCTGAAGTTAGAAATAAAACAGATGTTTTAGATGCTGCTGGAAATACAACTGCAGCTATTGGAAAAGGTTTTGCAATTGGTTCTGCTGCTTTAACTGGACTAGCTTTGTTTAGTGCCTTTATTTTAGCTTCAGGTATTGATACTGTAAATCTTTTAGATAGTAAAGTAATTGCAGGATTGTTCTTTGGAGCTATGTTGCCGTTCTTATTCTCAGCAATGACTATGAAAGCTGTAGGGAAAGCTGCTCAGGCTATCATAGTTGAGGTTAGAAGACAGTTTAAAGAAATAGAAGGTCTAATGGAAGGAAAGGCAAAACCAGATTCTACAAAGTGTGTAGACATCGCTACAGTTTCTGCATTAAGAGAAATGATTGCTCCTGGTTTGTTAGTTGTTTTAACTCCAATTGTAATAGGTTTATTATTTGGTGTTGAAACTTTAGCTGGTGTACTTGCTGGTGTTTTATCTGCTGGTGTTGTATTAGCTATTGCGAAAGCAAATGCAGGTGGAGCATGGGATAATGCAAAGAAGTATATTGAAAGTGGCGCACATGGTGGTAAAGGAAGTCATTGTCATGCTGCAGCCGTTATTGGTGATACAGTAGGAGATCCATGTAAGGATACATCTGGTCCAGGATTAAATATTTTGATGAAGCTAATGGCTATTATCAGTTTAGTTTTTGTACCTCTGTTCCTAAAATATGGTGGTTTACTTCTAAACTTTCTTTAATTTTTTTTATTTTTTTAATCTAAAAGCTTAAATATTTCTTTTGTGTTTATTTTTCTATGTTAGAAATTGATGGTAGTGAAGGTGGTGGACAAATTCTTAGAACAGCTTTAGGATTGTCTGTGTTAACAGGTAAAGATTTTTCTATGGATAATATTAGAGCAATAAGGCCTCAAAAAGGTTTGAAAGAACAACATTTGAAAGGAGTTTTAGCAGCTTTAGAATTATGTGAAGGAGAAGTTGCTGGAGCTGAATTAGGTTCTGAAAAAATTGTATTTAAACCTGAAACAATAAAAAGTGGTAAATTAGAAGTTGAAATTAATACTGCAGGTTCTATTGGATTATTATTACAAAGTTTATTGATACCTACAATTAAAACTGATTTGAAGATTAATATAAAAGGTGGTGCAACTTTTGGTTTGTTTGCTCCTCCAATTTATCATTTTGATAATGTTTTATTTCCTTTGTTGAAAAAGATGGGATATGAAGTTAGTTCAAAAGTTGATCATCATGGTTTTTTTCCAAAAGGTGGTGCACGAGTTGAAGTTGATTCTAAAAAAGCTGAATTGAAAAGATTAGATATTTTAGAAAAAGGTTCTGTTGTTAGTATCAAAGGAATTTCTGTAGCAAGTCATCATTTAGAAAATCCAAAAGTTGCTGAAAGACAAGCAGAAGCTGCTAAGAAAATATTAGAAGAAAAATTTTCTTTACCTGTAGAGATTAAAGTAAAATATGCTGATGCTTTATGTGCTGGTTCTGGTATTCAGTTAACAATTGAAACTGAGAATAGTTTTTTTGGTGGAGATTGTGTTGGTGAAATGGGGAAGAGAGCTGAAATTGTTGGTGAAGAAGCAGCAAGATCTTTGATAAAATCTTATGAAAATTCTACTGTTGATATTAATACAGGGGATATGTTGTTACCTTATATTGCTTTAGCTGGTGGAAGTTATATTGTTCCAGAGATTACTAATCATGTTAAAAGAAATATTGAGGTTATTGAGAAATTCTTAGATGTTAAATTTTTGATTGATGGCAATAAAATTAGTGTTGAAAAGGATAAAGTTTAAATATACTAAATTAAAATTTTTATGGAAATGAAAAGTTATGCAAGAATTTTATTAGGGTCTGATGAAGTGCCAGAAGCTTTATATAAATTAGCAGAAAGATATAATGGAATTGTAAAAGAAATTGATTATTATAAATTACCAGCAGTAATTATACAATTTAGAAATAGTTTAATGAGTGAAGAATTATTTTTGAATGAATGTAGAGAAATTGAAGATTTAGGTTTAGTAACTCTTCTTAGTTAATTTTTACGAAAACTTTTTAAGTTCTTTAACCTGAAGTTGAATTATGGATTTAAATGTTTATAAAAAAAGTCTTAATCAGTGGACAAAGAATTTAATTGTTTTTGTTCCAGATTTATCTTTAATAGCTTTTACTTATTTATTAGTTTTATTGATTAATGCTTATACTGGGTTTGGAGATATTGTTAGTTTATTACAAAATGGGAATTTAGAATCTTTGGATTTATTAAAAGAATATTTTTCAGCTAATATTTTTCAATTAATTATTTCAGGAACTATATTTGTTGTTACAACATTTTTCTTTGGAGTTGGAGTTTATGCTTTGAAGTATGAAATAATCAAAGATGTTGTTAAAGGAAAGAAAGCTTCAATATTTAAAGCATATAAAATAAGTCATAAAAAATTTTGGCAAATTGTTTTAATGAAAATTATGGTTTTTTTAATGAGTATATCTGTTGTGCTTATTGTTAGTTTTATTGTAGGATTAATATATTTTATTTTTAGTCAATTTAGTGTTGAATTAGCTAGATTGCTAACTTTATTTGTTGCTTTAGTTTTAATTTTATTAGCAATATTTGCAATTAAATTAGGTATTTTATTTAGATATCCGATTATGTTTATGTCAAACAAAAATAAAGCTTGGAGTGTTTTGAAAGAATCTTTTATTTTCTTTAAGAAGGATCCAGTTTATATTTTTATTACTTGGTTGTTTATTTTTATTTTAAGTATAGTTATTTGGCTTTTTGCTGGAATTATTAATTATGGCTTTGGATTAATACAAAATTTAAGTTCTAATTCCTTGATAATTTTTATTTGTATTATATTGATTAGTCTTTTTGGAGTTTTATTTAATTTGATAGCAGAGATTTGGGGTTCTTTTATTTTGTTTGATAGATATAAAAATTAAATTTTAAATTTTTTTAAATCTTCAGCAATATCTGTATTTTTAAAATTTAATTGTGCTTCTTTTTTAAAAACTTTTAAATCTTTATATCTTTGTGAGAAATGTGTTAAAATCAATTTTTTTACTTTTGCTTTTTTAGCTATATTTGCAGCATCTTTTACTGTTAGGTGATTTGTTTCTTTAGCTTTTTCTTGTAATTCTGATAAAAAAGTTGATTCGCAAAAAAGTATATCAGATTTTTTTGCAATTTCTATTGCATTTTTGCAAACTCCTGTATCAGCTATAAATGTAATTTTTTTACCTGGTACTATAAATGTTGCTTTTGATGCGAGAATCTTTTTACCATTATATGTAATATTTTTACCTTCTTGTAATTGTTTTAATATTGGATTTGCTTTTATTTTATTTTTTTCTAAATATTTTTTATCAATTTTTCTTTTGTTTTTTTCTATGAAAGAATAAGCTAAACAAATAGGTCCATGATCTAATTCTGTAGCTTCAAGTTTAAATTTGTCATTTTCAAAAAATATCCCTTTTTCTATTTCATGAACTTTGTAATCAATTTTTAATCTAGTTTCAAAGAATTTGTATATATGAGACATAAATTTTTTTGTACCTTTTGGTCCATAAATCTCAAGTGTTTTGTTATAATTTGAATGACCTAGAGTTAACATTAAACCTGGAAGGCCAAGAACATGATCTCCATGCCAATGTGTGATTAAAATTTTTGTAATTTTTACTGGACTTATTTTAGCTTTTCTAAATTGCCTTTGAGTGCCTTCTCCACAATCAATTAAAATATTCTCATTTTTATAGGTAAGCAAAGTAGCAGAATGATTTCTATTTATAGTTGGTACCATTGAACTTGTACCTAAGGTAGTAATTTCCATGTATTATTTAAAAAGAAAAGCTTTTAAATAGTTTTCTTTCCCCATTATTTCTATGAGTGCTAAAAATGAAGAAATAATTGTAGCAGAGTATATTGAAGGGCAGATAATTGCTTCTGAAACAGATCAATCTAGAGAGATGTATGATAAAAGTAGATATGGTGAATCATTGAAAAATAAATATCAATATTCTCTTGTTGAAGGTTTATATCTTTTAGAAAGAAATAAAATGAAGATTAAGAAAGGTAAAAAAGTACTTAGTTATGATGATTATTTAAAATTGGCTCAGAAGAAAAATAAAAATTTTTGGATTAAATATATGGCTTATAAAGATATGAGAAATAGAGGTTATATTGTTAAAACAGCTTTGAAATTTGGAGCTGATTTTAGAGTTTATGATAGGGGAATTAAACCTGGAGAAGATCATGCTAAATGGGTTATGTATCCTATTTCTGAATCAGATTCTTGTAGTTGGCATGAATTTGCTGCAAAGAATAGAGTCGCTCATTCTACTAGAAAAAGGTTATTGATTGCGATTGTTGATGATGAAGGGGATTGTACATATTATTCAATTGCTTGGACTAGGCCTTAAAATTTCTACTTGATAGAATATAAAAACATTTAAACTCTTTTCATTCTAAGATTCATTATGAGCAACAGAATTGTTCAATTAAAAGAGGATATACTTAGTTATGTTTCTAGGAAAGGTCCATTGTTACCTTCAGCTGTAGCTAAAGAGTTCAAGGGAACTAATTTGTTTATATCAGCTTTGCTTTCAGAATTAGTTACAAATAAAAAAATTAAATTATCAAAAGCCAAAATTGGTGGTTCTCCATTATATTATTGTAGTCATCAAAATGATAGATTGTATTCTTTGTTAAAAGATCATGTTGGAAAGAAACAGAAAGAAGCTTTGGATTTATTATTTGAAAAAAAAGTTCTTAGAGATAGGGATTGTTTACCTTTTGAGAGAGTTGCTTTTAGAGAGATGTTAGATTTTGCAAGACCTGTAAGATTAATTATTAATGAAACAGAGGAATTATTTTGGAGATGGTATATGTTGCCTGATACGGATGCTAAAGATTTAATTGAAGTTATTTTAGAAGGTCTTTATGGTTTAAAGGAAGAAAATAAAGAAGAAATTATTTCTGAGATTAAAGTTGTTGCAGAGAAAGAAATTGAAATTCCTGAACCTCCGAAAGTTGAGAAGGTAGTTGAAGAGAAAGTTGAAGAGAAAGTCGAAGAGAAAGTCGAAGAGAAAGTCGAAGAGAAAGTTGAAAAGAAAGTTGAAGCTGTAAAAGAAGAACCTGAGAAAAAGAAAAAAAAGAAAGTTGTTAAAAAAAGAAAAGTTGAAGTTGAAAAACAAAAGAAATTGAAAAAAGAAGTTGAGGAAGTTGATGAAATAGTTAGGGATAAGGATTTATTATTGTCTTTAACAAAATATATGGAAGAAAATAGTATTGAAATTATTAGAACTTTAATTATTAAAAATAATAGAGAGATTAATATGATCGTAAAAGTTCCTTCGCAAGCAGGAGATTTAAAATATTTTGTAAAAGCTAGAAAAAGAAAAAGATTAAATGAAGGAGATTTATTATTAGCTTTTACTGAAAGTCAAACTTTGAAATTACCTATTTTATATTTTTCAAATGCTGAATTAAGTAAAAAAACCCAAGATTATATTAAGAAAAATATTCCTGGAATGAATTTTATAAAGTTAAATAATTTAGAATAATTAACTAGTAATTGTTTTATTATTTGTTTGGTAAAATAAGAAAAGAATTTCTTGGCATAAAATTTTGTAAAAATTTGATCGTGATATCATGTGTGAAGATTCAAGTAATGAAGGGTCACAAATGTAAATGTTGTTTTTATTTGTATAAACTGCTTCACCATTTCCACCATGTTCTTTGAATTTATCTTTACAATTTACAATAAATACTTTTATTTCTGAAGGCTCTTTTAGGAATACTTTTTTAATGTTTGAATAGAAATATGGTAACCTTGTATCTAAAACCAGAACTTCTGGATCTTTGCAGCCGTTTTCTTGTATATGTATATTCATGGTGTAGAGTTATCATTTATTTAGGGGAAATCATTTATTAAGGCCCAGTTAAAATATTTTTAAACCAGAAAGTTTAAAAATAAAAACATTTAAATATAGAGAGTTGATTATGAGAATTGAATATGATAATTAGAGCACTACTTCCAAAACTTACTCCTAAGACTGTAAAGGAGAAGATTATTGTAATTTTATCGACAGAGTTTCCACTTACTGTTAAAGAATTAAAAAGTAAAATTAAACAATTATTTAACCAATCAGTTTCATATCAATCAGTACATAAAGAACTAAATCAGTTGATAAAAGAGAAAGTAGTAGTTGCAAAAAATAAAAAGTTTTTATTGAATCTTGAATGGATTAGACAAGTTGGCTTATTTTCAGATTTAATTGTTTCAAATTACACTTCTCAAAAGAAACATTCTATTAACAAATTGTTAGAATTAAAAAATGATGGAGATTCATTATCTTTTGAATTTGAATCTTATGCTCAGTTGGATGTTTATTTTTTAGAATTATTAGATTACTTTAATGAGTTTTTTGAAGAAGAAAAGAAAATTTTAATGCATTATACTCATAATTGGTGGCCTTTAGTATATCCAATGAAAGAAAAACAAGTAATAAAAAAATTAAAATCTGGATTTTTTTGTATTTGTGGTGCTGAATCAGAAATTGATAAATTTTGTTGTAATTATGAACAAAAAATTGGAATTAATGTTTTACAATCAAAAGATAAAGGTTTACATTGGAATGTAAATGTTATGGGAGATTTGATTTTTAGTTTCTATGGAGATGATGAAATAAATAAAGAAATTCATGATTTTTTTAAGAAATATAAGGATTTAAAATCTTTAGATTTAGATCAATTAACTGGATTATTAGAAAAAAAAGGATTATTTAGAGTTGTAGTTTTAAAGGATTCTATTTATGCAAAAAAAGTACTTGAAGAGACAAAATTGTTTAATATAAAGAAAACGTGAGAATCGAAGGTTTTTTAAAGGAATTGTTTATTTCTGGGTATCAATGGTAAGATATTGTATAGTAGGACATGGAGCTTTTGATCATAATATCTTTGAATTTGATGAAGATCGGTTTCAAGAATATAATACAAATATGAGCATCAGCGAGGCTTTAAATCTTTCTACGACACCTTTAGAAAGTGAAAATGAAATTTGTGATTATTATGATGGTAATTATGGAGGTCCAATATTAACTGTTGGTCAATGGCTTGCACAAAGAGGAGATGATGTTTCTGCAATTAGTGTTGTTGGTAAAGATATAATGTCTGATAGATATATTGATTATTTAATGAAGGCAGGAATTAGTACTGATAAAATTCGAAGATATGCTGATGTGAGTTTAGCTCAATGTGTATATGTACATGATCGTCATGAAACTATGGATCCACCTTTATGGGAAGATGATGTTACTGATAAATTTAAAAGATTACCTTTAACAAGTTCATTAAGAGATTTTTTAGCTAGACATGATTCTTTGGTATTACCTATCACTGAACCTTTAGCTGCAAAAAGAGCAGCAAAAACTTATATTGAAGAGAGAAAAGATGGATTTTTAGCTTATATTCCTGGACCATATTTAACTGATGGCAGTGTAGATTTTTCAAGAACTTATTTTAGAAAGATTTTGAAATTATCAAATTTATTACAATTAAATGAAGATGAAGCTGAAGTAGTAGTAAATGAATTTGATTTAGAAGATGTAGAAAATATTAATCAATTATTTAGTCTTCAAGAAGATGATTATGATATTGCTCCTAGATTAGAATATTTAGCTGTAACTTTAGGATCAAAAGGTTCAAAATTATATTGGTTAGATAAAAAGTCTGGAGAAATAAATGAACATTGTTTATCTGCTCTTTCTATTGAAGGTTCTGATGTTGAAAATTTTGCAACTTCTCAAGGTGCTGGTGATGCTTATTCAGGTGTTTTAATTAGATCTATAATGGATAATAGAAGAATTTCATCTGACTTTGAAAAAAGAAAAAGAATTGGTGCTGTTCAAGATGCACATAGGTTGGCAAGAGAAGCTGCTGCAGGTATGTGTAAGATTATGGGTGCTTTGAATAGAAGAGTTATTAATGCTGGTTCAACTGATATTGCTGGTGATAATGAAACTTCTGATGAAGAATAATCTTATAAACTATGTTTATTTCTAAATTTTTATGGAAAAGTATATTTTTGTATTAGGAAGAGATCCGGAATTATCAAAGGATGAATTATATAGTTATTTTAATTGTAGAAATATTAAATTTAATTTAATTGAAGAGAATGATTTAATCATAATTTTAGAAATAAATTCAATAAAAGCTAAGGATGTAATTAAAAATTTAGGTGGTATTCAAAAGATTGCAAGTGTTATTAAAAATATTGAAAATTTATACCTTGGAAAGGAAAATAAAATTAGGTATGCTATTTCAAATTATTCTGATGTTGATGTTTCTGATTTGAAAGCTGAATTAAAAAATTATTTCAAAAAAGAAAAATTGAGAGCTTCAATAAAAAAATCACATTTTCAAGTTGATTATTTAATGCCTTCTGAAGCACAAAATGTTTTAGAGATTATTGTTTATGGAGATTATATGGGGAAAACTATTGCTGTTTTTAATCCTAAAGAACATAAACATAGAGATTTACATCGACCTGAACAAAGGCCATTACATACAATTTCAATTAGATTAGCAAAAATTATGTTAAATCTTTCAGAAGTAAAAAAAGGTGATGTTGTGTTAGATCCTTTTTGTGGTATTGGAACAATTTTACAAGAAGCAATGATAATGGGAGTTAATGTTATTGGAATTGATAATGAAATTTGGTGTGTTGAAGCATCAAAGAAAAATTTAGATTGGATAAAAAAGGAATACAATACAAATGTTAATTATAGTGTTCTAAAAGGTAGTGCAAAAGATTTAAGAAGTCATGTTAAGAGTGTTGATTGTGTTGTTACTGAACCTTATTTAGGCCCTTTTTTGAAAAAATTACCCACTGAAGGTACAGCAAAAAGAACTTTAATTGAATTAGCACCAATGTATTCTAAGCTTATTGAAGGTTTAGGGAAAGTTGTAAAGAAAAAAGTAGTGATAATTTCTCCAATATTTAGAACAAGATCAAAAAAAGAATTGAGAATTACAACTCTTGAAAGGGATTTTAGGAAAGCTGGATTTAAGTTTAAAGATCCATATATTTATTCTGCTTCAAAATCTAAAATGTTAAGAGAAATATGGGTTTTATCTAAATAATAGTGTCCCGAAAGCTTTATAAATGCCCTATATATTATTGGGAACTATGGGAAGAATAAAGACTACACAGATCAAAAGAGTAGGAAATAAACTAGTAAGGCAACATAGAGATAAGTTTAGTAAAGATTTTGATACTAATAAAAAAGTCATGCCTGAATATGTTAAAGTTGGTTCTAAAAAATTGCGAAATATTCTTGCAGGTTATATTTCTAGATTAATGAAAGTTGAAGAATAATCATGCTCAAGTATAACTTGGGGGGTAATAAAATGGAAGAGAAAGCAAGAGAGAGTTCAAATGAGGAAAACGACAAAACCATTTTTGTGGGAAGTAAACCACTTATGAATTATGTAACAGGTGTTGTTATGCAATTTACAACTTTAAACAGGCCAGAAGTTATTGTTAAAGCAAGAGGAAAATTTATTACTAAAGCTGTAGATATTTCACAAGTAGCAGTGAAGAAACTTTTAACAGGACAAAATGTTTTTGTTGATAAAACTGAAATTAATAGTGAAGAATTTACAAATAAAGAAGGTAGACTTGTTAGAGTTTCTACAATAGAAATTTTCTTAGGAAAAAAATAATTTTTTCCTTTCTTTTAATTATTATATAGAAAAGTTTTATAAAGTTAGTTAGTTGATATACTATTTAATGTTAGAGGTGTTACAAGGTCTTGTAACAATGCCCGAGGGTTTGTTAATAGACTTAGGTTTAATTTTGATAGTTGCAGCTTTTGCTGCATATGTTATAAAACTTTTCAAACAACCTTTAATTCCTGCATATATTATTGCTGGTTTAATTCTTGGTCCAGTTGGTTTTGGAATTATTCATGATGTAGAAATCATTAATACTATTTCTGAATTAGGTATTATGTTTTTACTGTTTATTGTAGGTTTAGAATTAGATTTAAGAAAATTAAAAAGTGTTGGTTGGACTACAATTATTACAGGTGCACTTCAAGTTGTCCTCACATTTATTGCAGGATTTTATATTGCCAGTTGGCTAGGGTTCTCTCAATTAAATTCAATTTATGCCGGTTTGATTGTTGCATTTAGTAGTACTATGGTTGTTATTAAATTGTTATTTGATGAGAATGAATTGAATACTTTGCACGGAAGAATTATTTTAGGTATTTTGTTTGTACAGGATGTTTTTGTTATTTTAGCCTTGACTATTTTTATGGGTACAAGTGATTTTACAATTATTAATGTTTTACCTTTATTAGGGAAATTTTTAATTTTAGCTGGAATTGCATATATTTTTAACAGATTTTTTGCATTTAGAATGTTTAGATCTGCAGCTAAATCTAATGAGTTATTATTGTTAATGGCTGTTGCATTTTGTTTTGTATTTGCATTGTTAGCATATCTGTTTGGTTATTCAATTGCAATGGGAGCTTTCTTTGGAGGAATTACTTTAGCGAATTTACCTTATAGTACAAATATAATTGGAAGTATGATGTCTCTTAAAGATTTTTTTGCAACAATCTTTTTTGTATCTTTAGGATTGCAGTTAGTTCTTATAGAAATGATAGCTATAATTCAACCGTTATTAATTTTATTAGGAGTTATTTTAATTTTGAAACCTTTGATTATTTTAATAATATTAAGTATATTAGGTTATGATAAAAGAAATAGTTTTGCGACGGCAGTTTCTTTAGGACAAATTAGTGAATTTAGTCTAATTTTAGTAATGGGTGTTAGTAATATCTCTCAAGAATTATTTACAATTACAATTTTGTTAGCAATAATTACAATAGTAGGCACATCTTATATTATGAAATATGAAATGTTTTTCTATAATAAATTAATTCCTATTTTAGTATATTTTGAAAAGCTTTCTATAAGAAAAATAGATCAAGGTTTTGTTCATAGTAGAAGTAAAAAGAAAGTTTTACTTTTTGGTTCTGGTAAAATGGGAGAGATGTTTTTGAGATCTTTGAAAAGAGTTAAGAAACATCTTTTAGTTATTGATTTTGATCCTGAAGTAATTGAAGATTTGAAAAATAGAAAGATTCCTTCATCTTATGGAGATATGACTAACTATGAAGTTTTAAGACATATTAATTTTGAGCATGCTAAAGTTATAATTTCTGCAATTCCAAATGCAGGAGATAATCTTAGATTATTAAAATATTTGAGAGAAGTAAAATCAAAAGCTTTGACATTTGTTACAGCTATTTCTATGGAAGAAGCATTAGACCTTTATGATGCTGGTGCAGATTATGTTATTATTCCAGCAATTATGTCTGGAGAAAGTGTTGCTCAACTTTTAGAAAAGTTTATGGATGATCCTAAGGCTTTGAGAAAGATTAAAAGAAAACATTTGAAGCATTTGTTAGAAATGAATTCTGAGAAGTATGGAAATTATTCAAGATAAATATGAAGCTAGTAAATTATTGCTAAGAAAATAAATTGTATTTTTTTTCTATTTTTGTTGTAGATATTTCTTCAACATACATTTAATTAGAACTTCTAAAAATTTGCTAGAAAGGGAAAGAATCCTAGGAGAAAAAAAATGAAAAACAGAATAAATTGGGTAACTTTGGCTTTGCTAATCTCACCTGTAGCAAAAGCTGGAGCAAGAGTAGAACTAGACTTAACTCAAACAGGAACAACAGTAGATGTAAAAGCTTACGGAGCACTAAATGAGCACTTAGGCTACTTTGCAAGAGACATTGAAAGCTACAGTTCAGAAACAGGTAGCAGTAGGTTCACAGTTGGAACACTAAGCTATGATTGGAATTTTGGTGGAGGCTTAGTAACAGGAATCATGAATACAAAGCCAATATTAGGAGCACAATATAAAACAAAAGTACTAGGAACAAACTGCCTACTTTGGATAGCAGCTAGCTTAGAAAAAGAACCAAGCTTAAACCAATTAGTAACATTAGAAAGAACAGGTGACAAAGGTTTAACAACAGGATTAGAAGGCTCAGTAAGCTTCAACAAAGAAGGATACATATTAAGCAAAGAAAGACTAAGATTAGGTTACACAAGTGAAGAAGGTATCGGACTAGGGCTAGCAGGTAATTTCACCCAAACTCAAGATACAAGTTTAAATGAACTAGGAATCTACCTAAGACTTACAAGATAAACTAAGAAATTAAAAATGGCACCGCCCGGATTTGAACCGGGGATCACCAGCTCATGAGACTGGGGTTCTACCAGACTAAACTACGGTGCCTTGTTAAGATAATAAAAATTATTGATTTAAAAGACTTTTTATATTTTCTTGGATTTTATCTATGTCTAAATTTTTCTTAGATTCCCAATGACCTATGCTAACTCCATCACCTTCTCTTCTAGGAATTAAGTGAAAATGCATGTGAAATACAATTTGACCAGCTGTTTCTCCATTATTTTGAAGAATATTTAAACCATTTCCAAATTTTAATAATCCTTTTGCAACTTTTTGTAAAGATTTCATAAATTTAGAAAGATCTTCAGTTGGAATATCAGAAATATTTTTGTAATGTTTTTTTGGAATTACTAAAGTGTGACCTTCAGTAGAAGGATTAATATCTAAAAAAGCAAATGCATAGTCATCTTCATAAATTTTGTTTGATGGAATATCTCCTTTTATTATTTTACAAAAAATACATTCATTCGTCATCTCGTGAACCTCTAAATACTTCTTTTTTTTGAGTTTTTAATCCATCTAATATTTGTTGTTTTGCTACTTCTAAAAGTCCAATTGTTTCTTGTGGCGACATATTTTTAGAAGTCATTTTTGTTGCCATTTTCCCCTCTTTAACTACAAATTTGACCATGAAAATTTTATCTTCTGACATTTGTTGAATTAAGTTATTTGAAAGTTTTTAAAGATATCTGTTGATGTAGATAAGTTTATATATGATTTTTATATTTATAAAATTAAGATGAAAAAAATAATATTTATTCTATTGGTATTAATAGTTTCTTTGTCTTTAGTTTCTGCTGAAGATATGGTTGTAGAAATTAATGGAGAAGAGATTGTAGTAACTGAAGAAGAAGTTAATGTAGCTTTAGAAGATGAAGAATTTCAAGATTATGTAAATCAAAAAAATAGTGGCTTTGTTTTGGAGTTTGAAGGTGATCTTAGTGAATATGGTGTTGATTTAGATAGTATCAGTGATGAAGATTTAGTAGAATTAGAAAAACAAGCTATTGTCCAACAGTTAGATCTGATTAAAGAAAATTTAAATAAAGACCTTGGAAATTATCCTGATTTGGTGCTTTATATTTTGAAAGATGAAAAAATTAATTTGTATTTTGAAGGAGATTATGTTATAGGAATGAATTTTGGAGATGGAGAAATTTTAAGTCTTGTTGATACTGAATTAGAAGATCCTAGTATTATTGTAAAAATTGAAGATCAAGTTCTTTTGGATATGAGTAAAGAAGAGCTGGATTTGTTGAAAGCTTTAGATACTGGAGATTTAAGCTATGAAGGTGTAGGTTTTATTAACAAAGTTAAGGTTGGTGTTAGTAAAGTTGGTTTGAAAGTTTTTAGCTGGCTTTCCTAAATCTTTTTATATTCTATTTAATTCTTTTTTGTTATGGATGTAAATGATGTTTTTAATAATTCAATAAAAGAACTAAATGAATTTTTTGAAATTAATTGGGTTGAAAATTTACCTGAGCTAGTTATTGTTCCAGATAGAAAGGCAATTGATGAATTAATGGGTATGAAAACTGAAGATTGGATGGTAGGTTGGATAAATAGAAATAAAGTGTATGTTTTAGATTCTAAAAGTTATGAGAAAGAAAGTTGTCATAAATATTCTGAGGATGAATATAAGAAATTAATTAAACATGAATTATCACATTGTTATTTTTTGAAATTATCTAAATATAAATCTGAACCTGATTGGTTGTGGGAAGGTACAGCATTATTTGTTTCTGGACAATGTAAAACAAGAGAAAGACCTGAGAAATTTGAAGATTTTTTAGAATATTATGGGAAAAAAAGTAAATATGTGTATAGAGAGTCTGGGTTTGTCGTAGAATTATTATTTGAAAAATATGGGAAAGATAAATTGTTGTTGTTGATTAAGTCTTTAGGGCATAATGAAGAAGAATTTAAGAAAAAATTTGAAGAGATTTATGGTTTTGAATTGAAATATGAAAATTTTAATTAGAAAAGTATAAAAATGTTAGGATAATCTTTCTTAGTATGTTAAAAATAGATGATATGGCTGCATTTTGTAAGAAGAAAGGTTTTGTTTATAGAAGTTCTGATATTTATGGTGGATATTCTGGGTTTTTTGATTTTGGTCCATTAGGTGTTGAAATGTTTAATGCTTTGAAAAATAATTGGTGGAAATATTTTGTGCAAGATAGAATGAATATGGTTGGTATTGATGCAAGTATTATTTCACATCCAGATACATGGAAAGCTTCAGGGCATTTAGATTCATTTGGAGATTTATTATTAGTTTGTGCAAAATGTAAAACAAAATTGAGAGCTGATCATTTTATTGAAGAAGAATTAGATACTGTAGCTGATGGTTTAGATATTCCTGCAATTAATACTTTGATAAAAAAACATAATTTAGTTTGTCCTAGTTGTAAAGGAAAATTTAAAGAAATGAAAGATTTTAATTTATTATTTCCTACAAAAGTTGGAGCAAGTGATGATACTAATACTGAAGCTTATTTGAGAGGAGAAACTGCTCAAGGTATTTTTATGGATTATAAACAAATTGTTGAAACTTCTAGAATGAAATTGCCTTTTGGTATTGCACAAGTTGGTAGATGTTTTAGAAATGAAATTTCTGCAAGAGATTTTTTGTTTAGATGTAGAGAGTTTCATATTGGTGAGTTAGAATTTTTTATACATCCTGATGAAAAGAAATGTAGTTTGTTAACAAAAGAACATTTGAATTTAAAATTGAATGTGTTAACTGCAAAAACTCAAGATAAAAATAAAAAAGATTTAACTGAGATGACAATTAAAGATATGATTAAGAAAAAAATGATTGGTGAATGGCATGCTTATTGGTTAGTTGAACAATATTTTTGGTTTATGAGTATTGGATTGTCTGGAAAAAATTTGAAAGTTAGAGAACATATTAATACTGAATTATCACATTATTCGTCTGCAACTTTGGATTTTGATTATAGTTTTCCATTTGGAAGTAAAGAAATTTCTGGAAATGCAAATAGAGGACAATATGATTTAGAACAACATGCTAAGTTTAGTAAACAAAAAATGGAATTGTTTGATGAAGCTAGTAAGAAAAAAGTTATTCCTAGAGTTATTGAACCAACATTTGGAATGGAAAGAGTGTTTTTAGCATTGTTATTTGATTCTTATGAAGATGATAAGAAAAGAGGTAATGTTGTTTTGAAATTGAACAAAGATTTAGCTCCAATTAAAGTTGCTGTGCTACCTTTAGTGAATAAAGTTAACGATAAAGCTATGAAAGTTTATGATAGTTTAAGAAAAGATTTTGTTTCTTTTTATGATAAGTCTGGTTCAGTAGGAAGAAGGTATGCGAGAGCAGACGAGCAAGGTGTTCCTTATTGTGTTACAGTCGATTTTGATGAAGGAGTTACTGTAAGAGATAGAGATTCTACAAAACAGATTAGAGTTAAAGAAGATGAGCTTTTAGATGTTCTTGATAAGTTGATGAAAGGTAGAATCAAGTTTGAGAAGGCTGGGAAGCTGGTTTAGTATCTTTTTTATTTTTCATTTCATTAATAATAATACAAGCTTTACATAATTTATTACTAGAAGGTTCTCCACAAGATTCACATGTTTCAATAACTTGTTCTTCTTTTTCTTTTAAATTTGATTGCATAGCCTCATTGAATTTTACAATGTTATATTTTACTGAAGGATGTTTTTCTTCAAATTCATTTAATATTTTTATGAATTGTCTTCTATAAGCTGCAACAGAACAAGGACAAATATCATAATTTACTGGAAACTCCATTAGTTGTGAATATTTTTTTGCTTCTTCTTCTGAAATTAAGTATAAAGGTTTTACTCTTTGCACAAAATGTGCAGTTTTTATTAAACCAGGACTAGCACCTTGTCTCTCTGATCTTTGAAAATCATTTCTGAATACATTCATAAGAGTTGTTTGTGCTTCATCGTCTAAATTATGACCAGTTGCTAAACAATTTGCTTTGAATTCTTTTGCATATTTGTTTAATAAATATCTTTTTAGAACTCCACAAATCATACAAGATGAATAATTGTAACCTTTTGATTTTAAATGAGATCTGATGTAACATAAAGAAAATCCGAATTCTTCTCTAAAAGAAATGACATGTAATGGTACTTCGTAAGTTTTACAAACTGTTTTTATGTTCTCTAAATTTTGTTTTGTGTAGTTTCCAATCTGTGCATCAATTGTAATTGCTTCAACATCATAACCTAGTTTTTTTAGAATATATAAACAGACAGTAGAATCTTTTCCTCCAGATACAGCCATTAGTATCTTGTCTTTTTGATTGAAAAGAGAGTACTTTCTAATAGTAGATCTTACTTTTTTCTCTACATATTCTTTGAATTTGGTATTTGACATTTTTTGCATGGATAGAATGGGAAATAAGGTATTAAAAAGAGTTTCGTTTTTAAGCTGTTTCTTGAGAAACTGATGCTAAGCTTGTTAATATATTTTTTAGGATTCTTTTTTCAGTAGTAGATCCTTTTAATCTTGCAAACCCTCTTGGTCTTAAAGCATTCATTACAGCATCTCTTACTTCTTTATGGTTTGGATTTGAATTTGCTATTGGAGCTCTTATCTCTTCTTCAAATTCTATAAAACTATTATTACTAATTGTTATTTTTATTTTCCATGAAATCGTAGGTCTAATTCTTGCAGAAGATCTTGTATCGCTGAATATGCCTAAATCTATTGTTTTTATTACTATTTGTGTTGATCCAGATTTTAATTCTACTTGGTCACCTTCTCTAGATTCTTTGTAATTTATTTTAAAATCAAAGTCTAATTTTTCTGAAATTTTTGATTTTGTTGCAAGTGTTAAATCCCATAATGGAGAAGAAAATTTTTTAGGGAAATTAACTTTTTTAGGGAAATTAACTTTTTTTAATTTCATATTAATTTTGGAGATTTTATAGTTTAAAAGTTTTTTTAGCATTAATATTTAGTATGGACAGGACATGTGTACTCGTGAGATTTATATAATTAAATTGATTTTATTGTAATATGGGGTATGTCTTAAATGAATCTATGGCTGAAATTATAGGAGTAATTATAGGAGATGGTTGTATTTATTGCAAAAATAATCATTATTCAATTGAAATTGTTGGAAATCCATATTGCGAAAAAAAATATTATAATTATTTGTCTCATTTAGTAAATATTTGTTTTGATAAAAATCCTTCAATAGGAGTAAGAGCAAGAGGCTTAAGATTAAAATTTTATTCTAAAGATGCTGTGTTATATTTAATAAACAATATAAATCTTGAACATGGAAAAGGTAAACATGCTAGAGTTAAGATTCCTGAAAAAATTCTAAAAAATAAAAAATTATTAATTGCTTGTTTAAGAGGAATAGTTGATACAGATGGTTCTTTATTTTTTGCTAAAAAAGGGAATAATCTATCTTATCCTTGTATAGAAATTACAACAACTAGTTTGATTTTATCAAAACAAATTAAAATAGTTTTATTATCATTAGGATTTAGGGTTTCTTATAGAATAGAACTAAGAGAAAAATATTTTGATGCTTATAGAATTGCTGTTTATGGAGAAAAAATGGTGAATAAATGGTTCAATGAAATAGGTTTTTCAAATTTTCATAAGCTTGATTTATATAATTCTCATATACGAAACTTTTAAAAAGAAATCTTTATTTTAAACTGGTAGGCTGTTGCGGGATGGGTCTTCAAAGAGCATTAAACCGTAGCTCAGTCTGGGAGAGCACTAGTTTGCTTAAAAGCATAGTGAAACTGAAGATCAAATAAATTCGTTTATTTGAACTGTTCTCAGATATCTAGGAGTCCAGGGTTCGAATCCCTGCGGTCCCACTTTTATTTTCTAAATACAGAAATTATATAAATAAACTATAGAAAACTAGGATTAAGATGAGAATAAGAATACCTTGGATGATAGGAGCAATTGCATGTTTTCCTAAACAAATTGAGCCAGAAGTATTGGAAAGAAATTTAGCTACAGAATTAGTTGATTTTGTAGGTGAAGATACATATAATAATTCAGATAATTCTAGTATTAGTTTTGTAGTTAATGACGGGAATTTTATATTCAATTTTAGTGAAGGAATGATTGAAGGTGAAGGACAGTGTTTAGAGAGTTTTTATGATAATGATTTTAATGGTAATATAGATCCAAATGTTGATACTTTTTCATTACAGGGAAGTTTTGGAGCTTGTGCTGAAATTTATGGAGAAAAATTAGTTCAAAGAACTATGGATTTTGTACACTATAGTAACTTTACAAGTAGTTTTCCTGTTAATGGACTTAGTGAAGATGAATTAGAACTAGTAAATACAAGATATCATATAGGTTTATTGAGAGAAATTGATAGATTTAGGAAATAATTCTAAACCAAAAGGTTTATAAATCATTGATGGGGCGGTTAATATAGATTGGAAGGCCGAGACAGGAGTTTATAGCCCAATTATACTCATTCTGTTTCACATTACTTTAGAAAAATTTAGTATTGAAAGTTATTCCAAAGGAGAAAGAAATATGAAATTTAGTGAAATAAACATAAGTCCTAACTTAGTAAGGGCTTTAAACGAAATGGACATAACTGAAGCAACAGATATTCAAGAAAAAGCAATTCCTACAATTAAAGAAGGAAAGGATTTAATTGGAATATCAAGAACAGGATCTGGTAAAACATTAGCTTTTGGAGTACCGATTTTGGAGAATGTTGTGAAAAAAGGAGGAGTACAAGTATTAATTTTAGCTCCTACAAGAGAATTAGCTTCCCAGATTTCAAGAGAAATGGGAAAATTTGGAAAATATGTTAATTTTTCAATTGCTACTGTTTTTGGTGGTGTTGCTATTGGTCCACAAATGGACAAAATTTCAAAATCTGAAATTGTAGTTGGTACACCTGGAAGAATCTTAGATCATTTAGGAAGAGGAACTTTAAATCTTGATGGTTTGAAAACTTTTGTTTTAGATGAAGCTGATAAAATGGTTGATATGGGTTTTATTGATGATATTAATAGAGTTTTAGAATGTACAAATAATGATAGACAAATTTTATTATTTGGAGCAACAATTTCTAATGAAGTTAAATATATCAAACAAAGACATATGAATGATCCAGTTACAATAAAAGCAAAATCTCAAGTTAAAGAAGATTTATTAGAACAGTTTTATTATGATGTTCAACAAAATGAAAAGTTTTCATATCTTATGCATCTGTTAAATAAAGAAAATACAAATAGAGTTATAATTTTCTGTTCAACAAAAGCAACTGTAAATGTATTGACTAAGAATTTAAGAAGAAATGGTATTGATGCTGATATGATCCATGGAGATCTAACTCAAAATAGAAGAATGAAAGTTATTGAGGATTTTAATAATGATAAACAAGAAGTTTTAGTTGCTTCAGCTGTTGCAGCTAGAGGACTTGATATTAAAAATGTAAGTCATGTTTTTAATTATGATTTACCTAGAAATCCTGAAGAATATATACACAGGATTGGAAGAACTGCGAGAGCTGGTGAATCTGGTAAAGCAATTTCATTGTTGAGTAGAAGAGATCACGATTCTTTTGGAGAAATCAAAAGAAGATATAGGATTAAAATCGAAAGATTAGATGTAGAAAAGTTTGATAAAGTTCAATTTGATGCTGGTCAGAGATTTGATGGAAGAAGATCCGGTGGCGGAAGATCTAGTGGAAGAAGTTCTGGATTCGGAAGTAGAGGAAGATCTAATTCAAGAGGCTTTGGAAGTAGGGGATTTGGAAACAGAGATGAAGGAAGATCTAACTATGGAAATAGAGATGAAGGAAGATCAAACTCTGGTGAAGGATTTAGAAATAGACCAAAAGGAAGATTTAGTAATAGTAATGATAGATCTAGTGGAAGATCAAACTTTGGAAACAGAGATAATAATAGATCAAACGGATTCGGAGATAAATCAAGAAATGATGGTGGAAGAAACTCTGGATTTGGAAACAGATCAAGAAATGATGGTGGAAGAAACTCAGGTTTTGGAAATAGATCAAGAAATGATGGTGGAAGATCAAATGGATTTGGAAACAGTCAAAGAAATGATGGTGGAGGAAACTCTGGTTTTGGAAACAGATCACGAAATGATGGTGGAAGAAACTCAGGTTTTGAAAACAGATCAAGAAATGATGGTGGAAGAAACTCAGGTTTTGAAAACAGATCAAGAAATGATGGTGGAAGATCCAATTCAGGTGAAGGGTTTAGAAATAGACCTAAAGGTAGATCCCATTTTGGTAGTAAACCTAGATCTGAAGGTGGAAGATCACGATCACCAAGAAGATAAACTTTTTAAATTCTTTTAACTTTTTTTATTTTTATGAAAAGAGGAATAATCCTGGAGAATATTTTGAACATATATTAATACAGTGACCAATATTTTTTATAGGAGTATTGTTTTTAATTAATTATTGGATGAAAAATGAAAATAGGTAACGTGAAAATAGAAGGGAATTTAATACTAGCTCCAATGGCTGGAATTACAAATTTGCCATTTAGATTGTTATGTAAAAAATATGGTGCTGATTTAGTTTATTCTGAAATGATTAACTTAAATGCATTAGCAAGAAATAATAAAGCTACTGAAAAATTATGTTTGACTTGTAAAGAAGAAAAACCTGTTACATTTCAATTGTTTGGATTGAGAGAAGAGCCTATTAAAAAATCTGTTGAAAAGATTGAAGATAAAGCAGATATTATTGATTTTAATTTTGGTTGTCCAGCACATCAAATTGTTGGAGTTGGTTCTGGTTCTGCTTTATTGAAAAGACCTGAGAAAGTTGGAAAGATTATTTCAACCTTAGTAAAACATTCTTCAAAGCCTGTTACTGCGAAGATAAGATTAGGCTATGATAAAGACATTGCTGTTAAGTTAGCAAAAATAATTGAAGAAAATGGTGCTTCAGCGATAGCTATACATGGAAGAACATACAAACAAGGTTTTTCTGGAAAAGCTGATTGGAATTCTATAGCTAAAGTAAAAGAAGAAATAAATATTCCTGTAATTGGAAATGGTGATATTGTTAATGGTATGCATGCAAAAAAATTATTAGAAAAATGTGATGCAGTTATGATTGGTAGAGGAGCAATTGGAGATCCTATGTTATTTTCTAGAGTAAAAACTTTTTTAGATACAAATGAAGTTGTTAGGATGCCTTGCTTAAAAGAAAAAGTGGATTTATTTTTAGAATATTATAAAATGGCTAAAAAATATGATTTAGTAAATGTTCATACTTTGAAACAAAGATCTCAAGAGTTTACTAAAGGTTTGAGAGGATCTACTGTTATTAGAAAAGAATTAAATAAAATTAGTTCTGAAGAAAAATTAGTAAAATATATGAAAAGTTTACTATAAATCAGAGTAGACAAAATTTGCTGCCTGTAATGTTGAACTTGGTTTGAATGCATATCTGTCAATTGATCTTTCTGCTTCTAATTTATGTTTAATGTCTTTATCATGAGAACCTGTATGTAAAAAAACTCTGATTTTTGGATTTTTATTTTTTGCATATCTTGCAACAAAAATTCCGGCATATGGATTTCCCATTTGTAAATCAGTTAAAACATGGGTATAAGGATTAACTTCAAGTTTTTGTTCTGCTTCTTCTCTTGAACATGCAAAATCAATACTTGCATCTGGACAAAATGCTTCTACTGTAGTACCTAGTAAATTTCTGATGTTATTATCATCATCTACAATTAATATTCTGTGATTACTTGTGTCTATTTTTCCCATTTTTTTGCCTCATTATTTGCAAGGTGATCGCGTCAGACACTATTTATAAAGGTTTGGTTGAAGAAAAAAACAACTTTTTGTTAGCTATTTTAGAGAGTAAATTTTTTAATTATTTTAGAAACTTTTTTAAAGTTAAAACCTTAAAGTATATGTATAATATTTAGGAGGTGAAAAGATGAATAAAAAAGGTGCAGTAGAACTTTCTATGACAACTATCATTATTATTGTTATGGGGATTACAATTTTAAGCTTAGGTTTGGTATGGATTAGATCTGTATTTACAGATGTTGGTGAAATATCATCTGGAGCATTTGAACAAGGTGAGTCACAAATTGCTGAGATTTTTGGACAATCAAATGAAGAGGTAGCATTATCTCCTTCTGAGGTAACAATGGGTCAAGGTGAACAAGAAACAGCGACGTTGGCCATACGTAATCAAGAGTCTGGTGCAATATCAATATCAGCTACAGTAGAAGGAATTGCTTTTGGTGGTGGAAGTGCAGATGGTTTAATTTGTGGATTTGATGATACTGGTTTAGGTTATACTAACAGTTATGATTTAAGTTCAGGTGAATCATTGAGTCGGGGTTTAATTGCTAAAGATGATGGACTTGCTATTGGAACTTATATCTGTTCAGTTACTGTTTCAGGTTTAGCTGATGGTGATAAGACTATAAGTTTGGTTGTGAACATTGAGTAAGGTTTTTAAACCTACTTTTTCTTTTATTTTATTATGAAAATTTTAAGTTCTTTAGAGATAAAGGCTATTGTGGAAGAGTTACAAGTTTTTATAGATGGAAGAGTTGATAAAATTTATCAGCCTGATAATTCTGAAATTATTTTAACTGTACATAAAACTGGAGTTGGAAGAAAACATATTAGGATTGTTCCTGGTATTGGTTTGTATGTAGCAAAGAAAAAAAGAATAAGTCCTAAAATAATAATTAATTTTTGTAGATTTTTGAGGAAAAGAATTGGTGGAAATAGAATTAGAAAAATTATACAAAAAGATTTTGAAAGAATTATTGAAATTCATTTTGAAGGTAAAGAAAATAAATTTATTATGATCTGTGAGTTTTTCTCTAAAGGTAATGTTATTCTTTGTGATGAAAATTATACTATTATTTCTGCTTTACAAGTTCAATTGTGGAAGGATAGAAAAATAAAAGCTAGAGTTGAATACCAATATCCTCCGTCAAAGCCAATTAATTTTAATGATTTTGAAGAGTTTGCATTGTTTATTGAAAAGAGTGAAAAAAAAGATATTGTTAGAAAATTGGCAACATTGAATTTAGGTGGAATGTTTGCTGAAGAAGTTTGTTTTAGAGCTAAAGTTGATAAAAATCAAGAAAATGTAGATGCGAGGGATTTGAAAAAATTGTTTGTAAAATTAAATGAAGTTTTGAATGAAAAGAAAAGTGCAAATATTGTAAATAATGAAGCTGTGCCTTTTGAAATGGCATCTTTAGGTGAAGGTGAAAAGTATGAAAGTTTTAGCGAAGCATTAGATGTTTATTATTTGCCATTTATTGAAGATTTAGATGAAGGTGAAGATAGTGAAAGATTAACAAAGGTTGATAAACAAAAATTAATCTTAGAAGAACAAGAAAAACAGTTAATTGGATTTGAAAAAGAAATAGTGGATGGAAGAAAAATAGGTGATTGGATCTATGAAAATTATGTTTTAATCCAAAAATTATTTGATTTGTATAAAGAAAAGAAATATAAAGAGATCATTGAAAAAGGTTATAAGATAAAAGATCAAAAAATCGAGATAAAAGATGTTTAAAGCAAGATATAAGGAAATGGGCGGAGATTTAAAGGTAGTTAAGCTAAATCGATGTATAAGAGTTAATACTAAAAAGATCAGTCCTGATGGATTGAAAGCAAGGTTAGAGAAAAGGAGAGTTGTTTTAGAAAAAGTTCCTTTCTTGAAAAATGCTTTTTATATTAAGAGTTCTAAATTCAATTTAGTAAGTTGTCCTGAGTATTTGTTAGGTTTATTTTATATTCAAGAAGCTGCAACACAAGTTCCTGCTGAAATTATGAGTCCTAAAGGTTTGGTACTAGATGCTTGTGCTGCTCCAGGGGGTAAAACTACTCAATTAGCTGAATATTGTGATGTTATTGCTGTAGATAATAAAGCAGATAGATTAAGTATTTTAGAAAATAATTTAGAAAGATTAGGTGTTGATAATTGTATTGCTTATTTGATAGATTTTAGATCAGTGCAAAATAAATTTAATTATATTTTGTTAGATGCTCCATGTTCTGGTAATTTTATGTTAGAAAATAATTGGTTGAGAAAAAATAATTTGAAAAGAGTTGAAGAAAGAAGTGAATTGCAGAAAGAATTAATTGGACATGCTATTTCTTTGTTGAATAAAGATGGAGTTTTGGTTTATAGTACATGTTCATTAGAGCCTGAAGAAGATGAATTTGTAATTCAATTTGCTTTAGATAATTTTGATGTTAAATTAGAGAAGATTAATTGTATTGGTGACGATGGTTTGACAAATATTTTTGGAAAGAATTTGGATCCAAGTATGAAATTTTGTAAAAGGTTTTGGCCACATAAAACTAATACTATAGGATTTTTTATTGCGAGGTTGAGAAAATGTTAGATACTTTTGTTAGTAAGTTTACGGATAAGAAAATTAAGTTTATAAAAATTGGTATAAGATATTTTTTAGATAATAAGGAATTAGAAAAAAATAGGTTGGATGTCAAAGAAAAGTTTTTTGGATTATTATTGGGTCATGATGAAGAAGTAGATAAATTCACACCTTCATTTGGGTTGTTAGATTTACTTTCAAAGATGTCTAATGAAAAGATTTTTGTTAAGGATATTGGAGAAATGGATTTTCTTTATGGAAAACATCTAAGGGTTAGACATGTTTTAAGAATTGAAGGTGAAAAGAAAATTGGTTTCTTGAAGTTAGTACAAAATGAACATGATGAAAATATTGGTTATGGTAAGTATGTTGGTGAAGAAGGTAAAATTCAAGTTCTAAAACATCGAATGGATAGAGGAATCTTCTTGAAGAGAGATAAAGAAAAAGTAATGCATTAATCTTATAAATGAAATTTTACACTTTGTTGGCATGGATTTGAGGTTGTCCTTAAATAACGGAAACTTTTCTGGAAATTTCTGGTTTTCTTATGAAGAAGTATTTAATTTTTTAAAGCCTGAAACAGTTAATGGTTATGTTCCTAGATTGAATGGAGTTGAAGTTTCTGTTTATGTTCCTGATAATTTAATTGTTGAAAATGGTGCTGGCGAAATGTTGTATGGTGCTTTAGAAAAAGTAATGTATAGGTTTCCTTATTCTGATGATAAAAGATCTTTGTTTATGGTTAAAAGAAAAATAAGGTTAAGAATGAATACAAAAGGTGTTCCTATTGCTTGTGATGTTATTGATGAAGGTTATTGTGATAGGGGAAGAGCCTTTGGTAATTATAGGGTTGATCTTTAATTTTCATGTATTACTATCATTGATTGAGTTTTTTCTATTCCTTCTATAAGTTGTATTTTTTTTAATAATACTTTGTCATATTCTTGAACATCTTTTACTCTTATTGTCGCAATTATATCTGTTCCACTAGTAACAATATCAGCTTTTTCTACAAATGCAAATTTTTTTAGATCTTTTACAATATCGTATTGTGTTCTTTTCTTTTCTTTTAGTTGTTTTAGATCTGCAGAAATTAGTAAATAGACTAAAAATGATTTGTCTAATTGTTTATGGTCTAATTCTATTGTAAATTTTTTAATTATTCCTTCTTTTTTTAGTTTTGATATTCTATTATGGATGGTTGTAATTGGTAATAGTGTTTTTTTAGCAATCTGTCTAGTAGAATAGTCTGCATGATTTTTTAGTATTTCAATTATTTTTTGATCTTTTTCGTCGATTTTCATTTTTATATAGAACAAGTGTTCCAGATTATATATAAATCTTTCTATTTCTTGCAAGTTTTACCATCTTTTTTGGAATATCTTTTTAAAATAACCTTGTTTTGGAACTAATATAAGTCAAGTGGACTCAAAACACAGGAGAAAAGAAAAATGAAAAAACAAAAAATAAAATGGTATGTTGATTTAGCAGAAACAAGATATAGGACAGAAAAGTTTAAAGGAATAATCGAGGAAGCAGGAACTGAATTATCTAGGTTTATAAGAATGATTAAAGACCCAGATATCTTTTCACCTTATCTTGGAGAAGAGGAGCTAAAAGTATTAGAAATAGGTACGGAAGCAGGACATAGACCTTTCTTTGTTGAAGAAAGAGATAGAACTTATTTTAGTTTTGAGAGTTTAAGTCGTGATCAGTATGAAGAAGTAAAAAGTATGGTAGAACCTTTATTGCCTAAGGCTTTGACAGATGAAGCAAGTAAATTAAGAGAAAAAGTTGAGACTATAAAAAGAGATAGATTTGACACTCTGAGAAAGTCTGAGTATATTTATCATTTGGAAACTATTGATATAATATTGCAAGAAAGTTTTGATAGACTTCGATTTTTTCCAAAACCTAGTGCTGGTTTGACTGTACTAACTGAAGGTACACCTATTGTAATTAGTAGAAAGAGTCATAGACCTCAGGATCCAGGATATAGGGTTGATAAACTGTTTACTAGTAAATATGATAAGCTTCCTGAAGCATTCTAACTAGAGAATTTAGGGCCTAATTTTTTTCTTTTTTTAATGTTTTTTATCTGCAGTCATTAGTCTGGACGCTGGACATAGGTGTGCGCAGAGCTTTTTAAGTTGTATATCTCTCTATAATTATGAATAAAATATATATTTATAATTGGTATCATTTAAGAGATAATTGTCTTTTAAAAGTTAAAAAAGAAGAAAGGATTATACTTTTAGAAAAAGGAATAAAAAAATCCGGAAATTTAAATTTACTTGCTTCTGAATTAGGTTTTTCTTCACCAAGTTTTTATAATCTTTATAATCACAAAATTGAATTGATTTCTGTAAAAAAATTAAAGAAACTTTTATCTTTTTTAGATTTAAATTATAATTCTATTAATGAAAAAATTGTTGAAATTAGAAAAGGAAATATTGCTTCTATAAAAAATCCCATTTTACCTTTTAATGTTTATTCTGTGGATTTTGCATATTTGTTAGGATGTGTAGTATCTGATGGTACAATTTATATTGATAAAAAATCAAGAAATGTTTTAAGGTTAAAATATTCTAGTAATGACAATGAGTCTATTTCTATGTTTGAAAAAGCTATAAATAATGTGTTTGGAGAAGTTTACATTCAAAAAGAAATTATTAATACCCAGATTTATTTAAAAATTGGTTCTTCAATTATTTCTGAAACTCTTGTAGCATTTGGTGCTCATGTTGGAAATAAAACAAGTAAAAATTTACCTGTTCCTTATATTATTGAAGAAAATTATTTTTTAATTAATTCATATTTAAAAGCTATTTATGGAGATGAAGGTTCTTTTGCTGGAGGAGAAAAATATTTTCCTTATATTACACTTTCAAGATGTTCACATTTAAATCATTTATTTGAGAAAATTGATTTAGATAATTTTTATAAAAATATTGTTCCTTTAATGAAAGAAAGACAATTTCCAACTGGACATAAGATAAAATCAATTTCATTTCCTAAAATTCGAAGAATGATAAGAAGAGAATTAAGAGAAAAAATTTATAATGATGGTCTTCCCCAATTATTAATTGGAGAAAAAATTCTTTTAAAAAAATTAGAGATTGAATCAAGATTATGGATTAGTAGAATTAGTTTAACTGAGAAAGGTAAAATATCTCTAACAGTAGCTCTTATTATTAGAAAAAAGAGAAGTATTCTAAAGTTTTATAAAGAAGTAGGGTTTTCTTTAATTCGAAAACAAACAAAACTTAAGAAGTGTCTTGAGGAGGTTAAGTGGATATGCAATTGAAGTTATTTAACACAATGTCTAAGGAAAAGGAAACATTTAGTCCCTTGGAAAAATCCTTTGTGAAGATATATGCTTGTGGACCAAACAAATTTTCGTACTAGAATCTTTGGGTAAGCCGTTTATCATTATCAACACATTGGAAATTTAAGGAATTATCTATTCAATGATATATTAAAAAGAGTTTTATTATTTAATAAATATAAAGTTAAACAAGTAATTAATATTACTGATGTTGGACACTTAACTTCTGATTCTGATTCTGGTGAAGATAAAATGATTAAAGCTCTGAAAAGAGAAAAGTTAGATATTTCTGAGGAGTCATTGTTGACTTTAGCAAAAAAGTATGAAGCAGTTTGGCAAGATGATATGGTAAAAATAAATATTTTACCAGCTGAAGTTTATTGTAAAGCTACAGAACATGTTGATGATATGATTGAAATGATTAAGAAAATTAAAGAGAAAGGTTTTTCTTATGAAAGTGATTCATGTGTTTATTTTGATATTTCAAAGTTTAAAGATTATGGTAAATTAGCAAGGTTAAAATTAGAAAATTTAGAAGCTGGAGCTAGAGTTGAAGTTGATAAAGAAAAAAAGAATCCAGGTGATTTTGTACTTTGGTTTAAAGCTGTTGGGAAACATGAAAAACATATTATGCAATGGGATTCACCTTGGGGAGAAGGGTTTCCTGGATGGCATATTGAGTGTTCTGCTATGTCTGTAAAATATTTAGGAGAACAATTTGATATTCATACTGGAGGTATAGAACATGTTCCTGTACACCATACAAATGAAATTGCACAAACTGAATCATCTAGTGGAAAAACTCCTTGGGTTAAGTATTGGATGCATGGAGAACATTTAACTTTGGCAAAAGAAAAAATGAGTAAGTCATTAGGTAATGTTTTTTTGTTAGATGATTTGATCGAGAAAGGTTTTGATCCTTTAGCTTTTAGGTATCTTTGTTTAGGTAGTCATTATAGAAAACAAATGATTTTTACATTGGAAAGTTTAGAAGGTGCACAAAATTCTTTGAATAAATTAAGAAATAAAGTTTTAGAGTTAATGCAAAGAGATGAAGGTGAAAGAGCTGTTGAAGATTATATTGAAAGATTTCAAGCTGCTATAAATGATGATTTGAATATGCCTCAAGCTTTAGCTGCTGTTTGGGATATGGTAAAAGATGAAGAAGTTAATAGTAAAGAAAGATATGATGCTTTAATTGAGTTTGATAGAGTTCTTGGTTTAGGTTTAGATGATATTAAGAGTTTAGAAATTCCTGAGGATGTTCAAAGGTTGTTAGAAGAAAGAGAGCATGCTAGATTGAATAAACATTGGAATGATGCAGATGCTATTAGAGATAAGATTAAAGAAAAAGGTTATATTATTGATGATGGAGCTAAAGGTCCTGTGTTGAAGAGGGTTTAATTAATACAAGCTCTTACAAAGCCCAAAAACATAGGAGAAGGATCATCTAATCTTGATTTGAATTCTGGGTGGCCTTGAGTAGCTAAAAAGAATTTATGTGAAGGTAATTCTATGAATTCCATTAGTTTCATATTATCAGATTCTCTAATATGATGGCCTGAGAAAACCATACCTTTTTCTTCAAATTTTTCAACATAATTTGGGGAAACTTCCCATCTGTGTCTGTGTCTTTCAAGAATAACATTTTCTGTAGATTCTAATTTTCCTAATCTTTCATTAGAAATATTATTCATTATTTCTTGATCTTTTTCTAATCTATTTGTTTCTTCATAAAGTTTGTAAGTTTGAGAATCTTTTTTCAAAATTGCTGCATAAGCACCAAGCCTCATTGTTCCACCATAATCTTTGTTCTTCATTAATTCTTTTTGTGAAGGTAAGATATCCACAACAGGATGAGGTGTGTCTGGATTAACTTCAGTTGTGTTTGCATTTTCTAAGTTTAAAATGTTTCTTGCAAATTCTATTAAAGCCATTTGCATCCCATAACATAAGCCTAGATAAGGAATATTATTTTCTCTTGCAAATTTGATAGCTTTTATTTTTCCTTCAATACCTGAAGAACCAAAACCACCCGGAACTAAAATACCCTGGTAATCTTTTAATTTTTCTAGTTCTCTTGGATCTTTTTCTAAATCTTTTGAGTTTACCCAAACAATTTCTACTTTTACATTTAAGTTTGCACCAGCATGGATTAAAGCTTGATTAATAGAAACATAAGAATCAGTTAAAGTGAAATTTCCTACATCAACATATTTTCCAACGATAGCAATTTTTATTTTTTTAGCTGGGTTTACAATATTTTCTACTAAATTTTCCCATTGTTCCCAATTAGGATTTGCTTTTGGATATAAATTACATTTTCTTAATATTTTAAGACCAACATTTTCTTTCTCTAAATCTAATGGAACTCTGTAGATTGTGTCAATGTCAGGTTCTGAAATAATTGAATCACTTGGAATGTTTGCTGAAGATTCTATTTTACTTCTTCTAATATCATCTAAAGGGAATGGTCCTCTACAGAAAATTAAATCTGGAAAAATACCTGCAGCTTCACTTAATAATTTAATTGCTTGTTGAGTTGGCTTTGTTTTCATTTCTTCCATGTGTCTTGGAACAAGAAGATATGTAACAAGGACATAAATAACATTTTCTTTGCCAAATTTTCTCTCTAAAGCTTTCATGGTAAATAAGAAAGGAACATTTTCATAATCTCCAATAGTACCACCAATTTCAATAATTGCAAAATCAAAACCTTTGGAAGATTCTAAAACTCTTTTTTGAATTTCTTCAGGAATGTGAGGAATAATTTGTACAGTTTTACCAAGATATTCTCCTTTTCTTTCTTTCTCAATAACTGTTCTATAAACTTGGCCTGTAGTAATATTATTTCTTTTTAGAATATTTTGATCTAAGAATCTTTCATAATTACCTAAGTCTTGGTCGATTTCTCCACCATCATCAGTAACCCATACTTCTCCATGTTCCGTAGGTCTTAAAGTTCCTGCATCACAGTTCATATATGGGTCGATTTTAATTGCAGTAACAGAATAACCATAATTCTGTAGAATTTTACCTATAGAAGCAGATGAGACCCCTTTGCCAACACCACTGATAACACCACCTACTACTACTATGAATTTGGTCATGTATAAAGATATGTGGATATAGAGTTTTTAAAGAAAGTTGTTTTAGGTTGTATATTTTTAAGAAAGTTTATTAAGGATTGCTTGAAAAATATGTCTATGACTGGAGATATAATTGAGCTTAGAAGGAGAGTTATTTTAGATTTAAATGATCTTAGCCTAGAATTTGGTGGATATAAACTTGGAAAGACATCAGGCTTATATAGAGTTGCAAGTGAATTTTCTT
>JADHVA010000038.1 GCA_016784245.1 Nanobdellota archaeon | reverse complement strand
ATATTTTTTTTCTAATTCTTTTCTTCCTTCATAATAATATATGTGGTATCTTGCATTATTCAAATGTTCAAATTTATCAATATCCCATGGTCTTACTGGAATACTTATTTTAGTTCCTCTCATTTGATACTCCTAAACTAATCAAATGTTCTTTCACTTTTTTAATTGGTAGTCCTACTATGTTGTTATATGATCCTTTGTATTCTAAGATAAAACTTTTTGCTAAACCTTGGATTCCATAAGCTCCTGCTTTATCCATTGGTTCTCCGCTTTCTATATATTTATCAATTTCTTCATTACTTAATTCTTTAAAGATAATTTCTGTTTTATCAAAATCTATGATCTCTTTATTATTTTCTGTATCTATAATTGTTATTCCTGTGTACACATGGTGTGAATTATTTGAAAGTGCCTTTAGTGTATTTCTTGCTTCATCTTCACTTTTTGGTTTTCCAATTATTTTTCCATTAAGTTCTACTATTGTATCAGCTCCGATGATTATTCCTTTTTCTCTACTTGCCACTTCATCAGCTTTTCCTTTAGCTAGGAACTTCACTAATTCTGAAGGACTCATGTCTAGAGTCATATCTTCTTCGTACTTACTAGGTATTACTTCGAAGTTTTCTAACACACTTCCCAGTAACTCAAATCTCCTAGGACTTCCTGATGCTAGTATTACTCTTTTCATATTCATTTTTCCTTTACCTTCTCTTTTTAAATTTATCTTTTCTCTTTATGTCTATTCATGATCTATTGTATTTTCTTGTTTCAATATCTCCTCCAGAACCACCTTCACTAAAGAAATATTCACTTTTTACAAATTTGTCATAGACTATTATTCTTTGTCGAACTATGAGTCTTAGCCAATCTACATCTGTTATATCTAGATCACTTTCACTTAGTATTCTCTGAAGTGATACTGTTCTCTTATTTTCTAGATTTTTCTCTTTCCACCTTTCTACTAATCCTACTTTCCAGTCTTGGAATTCATCATATATGTTTCCTATCATTTTTTTCTCCTTATTTTTTTTTAGAAGCTTTTATAAATTTTACTTAAATCTTTGTTGAAGAATCTTCTACAACAAACCATTAAATATATAAACTTTGAAAATATTCATATTAATATGGATATATTTAGCGATACAATATTTAGAGATTTAGAAAAACTAAATTTTAGTATTAATGAATCTAAAGTATACTTAACTCTTATTCGACTTGGTCCTTCTTTAGCTGGTATCATTGCAAAAGAAGCAAGACTAGACAGATCAAGTACTTACAATGCTTTAGAATCTTTAACAAAAAGAGGAATTGTAACAACTATTCATGAAAACAAAAGAAATATTTTTGTTCCTGAAGATCCAAAAAAGATAATTGATTATTACCAAGAGAAAGAAGAGATTGCAAAAAAAATAATTCCTAAATTAAGAGAAAATTTCTCAACAAAGAAAAAAAGCTCAGTAAAATTATTTCAAGGTTACAAGGGGATTAAAACAATACTTCAAGATATCTTAGATTCTTGTGACAGTAAAAATCCTTTTTATGTAATGGGTTCTGAAGGTTACTTTAGTCAAAAGATGCCTTATTTTGCACCTGTATTTAAGAAAAGGAAAGAAATGAAAAAAATAAAATCTAAAGTCTTAGTAAGAAAAAAAAGAGAGAATAAATCAAATTGGAAATTCTCAGAATATAGAACTACTCCTTCTGAAGTAATTTCTGAAGCAACAGTAAATATTTATGGTGACAAAATAGCAATCTTAATTTGGGATGACAACCCTAAGGCAATATTAATAGAGAACGAAAGTGTTGCAAAAACCTTTGAGAATTATTTTAACTTTATGTGGAAAAATTCAAAAGATTAACTTTTATATCTTCCTCTTTTTTCAACTTTCTCTAATCTTGTCATAATTTCAGAAAATTCCTTACTTTCTTTTTTGTAACCATCGAGAATATACTTAAAACATTCTTCAGCATGTTTGTAATGTTTACTTCCTAATGCTTTCTTAATCAAATGTAAATCTACAGCTTTATCTTCAACTTTTGTAGAAATAAAACCTAAACCAAAATCAATAAAATAAATTTTATCTTTTACAATTATATTTGAAGTAGTCAAATCGCCATGAATAATATGAGCATTATGTAATTTTGCAATTTTCTTTCCAATTCTTTTAAAAATATTTTTTCTATCAACAGAATCAACAACATCTCTTAGTTTTTCTCCTTCGATAAATTCCATTTCAATTTTCATTTCTTTATCACAAGAATCAATAACTTTGGGTACAGGGATTAGATCAACAGCTTTCTTCAAAAGTTTAGCTTCTCGTCTAGTATTTCCTCTTCGAATAGCTTTATCAATTTTTTCATGTCGATAGATTTTCTTAATTCTCTCTTTGATTACAGTACCATCTTTGAAATAAATCTTAGCTTCAGCACCTTCTTGAATCAACTTCATAGTATAAATAAAAATCAACTAATACTTTATAAATACTATCTTTAAAATATATTTTATGGTTAACACATTACACCAATTAGATTATACTTTTTTGTATCCACATTTTTCTATTATTGATAATACTGAAATAAATGATAATTTGGTTTTAGGTTTACTTGATCCTCAAGTTTCAATTTTTTTAGAAGATACTAAAGCAGAATCTATTCTTGAAAATGGTAAATTCACACATGATAAATTAAAGGAAGGCGATGAAACAGTTGTTTTAATGAACTATGGGTTAGTTTCTGCTTTTGCAATTTATTCAAAACCTCTTAGTTTTGGAAAAGTTTCACTTTTACCAATAAAAGATATTTATTTTTCTCCTGGTGTTTCAAGATCTCCTGCTTTAGATCATATATTAGATTCTTTAGAATTAAGGGCTGGTTATAATTCTCATGCCTTATTATTATCTCTTCCTAAGAAAGCAAGTTTACAAAGTCTTAGATCTAAATTAGAAAAGAAACAATATTTTACAGAAATTACACATCCTCCTAAAAGATTAAGAGACAAAAATCATTGGTCTTTAATTGCTCCTGTAGAACAAAGAGTTCACCCAACATTAAAAAGAATAATTACAAAAAAAGAACAACGATCAATTTACTAAAAACCCATACCTTTTGGCATTTTACCTTTAAACTTTTTCATTAATTTCTGTGGATCTTCACTACCTTTCATCATCTTCATCATTTTTTTACTTTGTTTATATTGTTTCAATAACTGTCTCACTTCAGCAACTTCAACACCAGCACCTTTTGCAATTCTATCAATTCTATTTCTATTAAGTAAACTAGGTTCTTCTAATTCTTCTTTTGTACAAGACTGCATGATAATTTTCCATTTCTTTAATTTATCTTCTTGCCCTTCTAACATACCTTTAGGAATTTTTGCTCCACCTAAACCAGGAATCATATCAACTATTTTTGAAAGTGAACCCATTTTTCCCATTGCTTCCATTTGTTCATAAAGATCTAAGAAATTAAAATCTCCTTTCAATAATTTTTTCCCTAAGTCTTCAGCTTTATCTTGGTCCAATGCATATTGTGCTTTTTCTAATAGAGCTTCAATATCACCCATACCTAATAATCTTCCAACAAAACCTTTTGGATTAAACACTTCAAGATCTTCAGGTTTTTCACCAACACCAATAAATTTAATTGCTGCATTAGTTGCAGAACAAGCACTTATAGCACCTCCACCTTTAGCAGTACCATCTAATTTTGTAACTAATACTCCAGTAACTCCACAAGATTCATGAAAACTTTGAGCTTGTTTCAAAGCAGCTTGTCCAATATCAGCAGATAGAACTAACAACTTTTCTTGAGCTTTAATATAATCATTTAACTCTTTTATTTCTTCAACTAAATCATCTGACAATGCATCTCTTCCTGCAGTATCAACTAAAATTAAATCAAATTTATTTAATTCATTTTCAAATTTCTTATAAATTTTCAATGCATTTTTTTCTTTCTCATCAATAAAACAAGGTAATTTTAATTTATCTGATAATTGTTTCAATTGTAATGGTGCTGCTGGTCTATGTACATCTAATCCAACTGTTGCAACTTTGAATCCTCTTTGCATATAGTATTTTGCAAGTTTAGAAATGGAAGTAGTTTTTCCTGAACCAAACAGACCTACTAACATTATTTTGAAAGGTTTTTGGCTTTTATCAATTTTAATTTCACTTTTTTCTCCACCCATAAATTTAACTAATTCTTCATATACAATTTTCACCAGATATTCTCTTTGGCTTACACCAGCTGGAGTTTTATCATCTAATGCTCTTTTTTTAATATTCTTAGACAATTCAAATACTAGTTTAACATTTACATCAGCTTGTAGTAAAGCTCTCTGTATGTCCTTCACAAGCTCATTAACGACCTTCTCGTCTACAAACATGGACTTTGCTATCTTTGATAGGGTATCTTTCAATGAAGTCCCTAATTTGTCTAAAACCATAGAAAAAACACTATATCCTCAGTATTTAAATCTTTTTAAAAAAAATAAAAAAATTAAAAGTTGAATTTCATTGCTAAATCTGTTATAACAGGAATCTTCTTCTCTTCACCTGAAAGAGCTCCAATCCATGCTACTATCCAAGCAACTAATAGCAGTAAATTACCTACTAGGCCAAATATCCATCCTATCAATGGTATTACTCCTAGAATTGCAAATGCTACCCATCCAATGAACAGAACTAGTCCATGTTTTGCATAGTACATTGCGTATGCATCATCTTTCTTGGTTAAATAAACAATTAAGAAACCAATCAGTGTTAAAAAAACACCTAAGAAAGCCCAAATCTTACTATCATCATTTTTTTTCTTTTTTGCCATATGTTTCACCTCATACTTTATTCTAAAGCAGATTAAAGACTTTATAAGTTTTTTTATAATTCTAAAGTTTTAATTATCTTCTGAGAATCAAATTTTTCCAATTTTCCATATTCCTGTCCAACACCTAAATATAGAATTGGTTTTCTTGTAACATAAGAAACTGAAATTGCAGTTCCACCTTTTTCATCAATATCTGCTTTACTTAAAATTGCTCCATCGATTGTAACAGCTTTATTAAATTCTTGAATTTGTTCAATACAATCATTTCCCGCAATCATTTCTCCAACATAAATTTTAAAGTCAGGTTTTACTACTCTAATGATTTTTTTCATTTCATCTCTTAGATTAATATTAGAATGTTGTCTTCCTGCTGTATCGATTAAAACTACATCTAAATCTTTTTGCTTTGCATATTTCACGGCATCGAAACCAACTGCTGCTGGATCAGAACCATAATCATGTTTAATTACTTTTATTCCTAAATTTCTCCCATGCTCTTCTAATTGTTGAATTGATGCTGCTCTAAAAGTATCAGCTGCTGCAAGAACAATACTAAATCCTTTTTCTTTTAAGAGGTGAGCAAATTTTGCAATAGTAGTTGTTTTCCCAGAACCATTAACTCCTAAGAATACAATAACATAAGGTTTTTTACTTTTTATTTTTTCAATAATATCAATCTTTTCAACATCAAGTACTTCATCAATACTTTTTTTCAAACTACTAATTATTGTTTTTTCAACATCTCCTCTTTTTATTGGCACATCTACTAAATCCATAGCAAGATCTTTTTTAATCTTTTCAATAACTTCAAAAGCAACATTATTTTCTAACAGTTCAACCTCTAAATCCCAGAACAATTCTTCAAAATATCTTTGTGAAATCTTTTTTGTAACTACCTTTTCTCTAATTGATGATAAGAAACTTTTCTTAACTTCTTTTTTTATTTCTTCAACTTCCTGTCTTTTTATTTCTTCTTTTACAGCTTCAACAACTGGAGCTATTTCTTCCCTAAGTTTTTCTTTTGTCTCTACTTTCGCTTTTACAACTTCTTTTTTCTTTACAACTTTCTTTACTTTCTTAACTTTAGGAACTTCTTCTACAATTTCTCCTTCACTTTCGAACTTATCCGAAATATTAGAAACTGCTTTCTTTACTTTATCTTTCAGGAATTTAAACATACTTAGTATTTTAGAACATTTGCTTATAAATCTTATTATTTTAAATTATCCATAACAACTGTCGCATAACTCCCCTTTGGCAGAAAAAAACTTACAACCTGCTTTTTCTTCCCTTTATTCAACTCATCATCTTCAAAAGAAATACTCTTAAAATTCTTAACTTTCATAACTCTCTCTCTTTCACTACCTTCTGCAACCAATTCAGGCATTTCTCTCAAAATAAAATCCAATTTACTTACTCCTTCTTTTTCAAGAAGTTCATCATAATCCTCTTCCTCTGTTAAGAACCCAATTATTGGAACTATTCTCTGATTACTTACTTTTGCTATTTTATTCCATAAATAACTTTGATAGGCATTAATAAAAAATCTTAACTTAGCTTTACCAAATTTTCTTAGAGCTCCGATATAATCATTCTTTTCAACTTTTAATTCCAATTCTTCACAAACTTCTTTAAATTTTTTTTGAACTAATAGTTTACCAAGTTTATCATTTTTATTACTAAATCTTTGTTCTCCAAATAAATTAATAACTTCCTCTGGTAAATTTAATTTTTTATCTAAATCTCTTATTGTAATAATAAACTCATTACCTTCAAGCTTACCCATATAAATTCTTTTTTTACCACGGCCTTTTAATTCAAATTCAACATCATTAATTTCGAAATTAATTTTTTTCTCTACAGAAATATATTGTGATGTAATTG
>JADHVA010000037.1 GCA_016784245.1 Nanobdellota archaeon | reverse complement strand
TTTCATCAATCAAATCATCCAATAAAAAGAATTTGACATAACTATCGAAATTCTCAAACAAATCAAAGAAGTTTTTATATCTTAATAAAGTATCATAAAGTGGACTTTTTTGACCTAAGTAAAAGAGACGAATACATTCTAAGGTTAAGTCGAATCGATCATCAATTAATCTGTTAACTCCTCGTGCTTGATTGATTGTATTGCCATTAATTCTATTCTTTGGGAAGATAATATAGCCTCCAATTGTAGAACCTGCATTAAACAGTTCAGCCACTTCATCAGGTATTTGTTGAGTAATCTTCTGCTTTCGCTTTTGATTTTTATAAGAATGTGTTATAGCATCGCTTCCTAAAAAGAATTCTCCTAATTCTGAATAGTGATACAAATATACGCCTTTTTTATTACTGCATAACTCAAATATTTTTCCATTTGACAAAGGTTTACTCCATAATAGTTCGTGGTACTTTCGAAGTGTTGGGCTGGTGCTATCAGGATCCTTGCCTCTTGCATCCGAGTAAAAATTAAAACTTGTATCAATCATTTTTTCTTTTTCAAATATTCTGTTTTCAATATGAACAAATACTCTGCAATCCACCTGTCTTTCTTGTTAGAAGGCCACTTATCTGAATTGTAATCAACTATTGGTCCTAGATACTCTTCCATCTGCTTAATCTTATCTTTGGATTCTTCAAGAGATAGTTTTAGAGAGGTTACAGATTTATTTCTCATTATTCATCACCAACTACTTTTTTTTCTTTTCTTTGCATGAAGACTTGAATGATCGCTTCTATCCATATTTTTCAAGTTCTCTTTTCTGAAGTTCTTCTTATTGCTATCTTTATGATGAACTACATCATTCCCTTTTGGTTTTGAAACACTTCTATGTACTAACTCATCGGAATCTCTCCATCTTGGATAACCTTTACTGTCATAATAGAATTTACCCATTTTTCTTTTCCTCCAGTTTTTCTTTTCTTGCTTTCTTTATATCTTCAGGAATTTTATCAAAATCTGTAAATTCAAGAAGTGTTTCTTCATCTATTCTAAGGTTGATGTAATCTTCTATTGCGCCATCTGCCATTCCGTCTTCTTCGTCAGATACGAATGTTGATAATGCTCTTTTTATCCACAGATTTCTGTCTATCCCTTCATTTTTTGCAAGATATTCAATTCTTTCGATTAAATCGTTTTCAATTCTGATTCCTAATTGTGTTGTTTTAACCATCTTACCAATTGGTAACGAATGGTAAATTATAAAGCTTTCGAAAAAGAGATTTATTCTTTTAAGAATATTTTTATCAAGAATTTATTTATATAAGAATATATTCTCTTTATTCATGATTTACGTACAAGATTTATTCAAGAGGCTAAATCCATTGAATTGGGGCGAAGCTATGGCGTTTCATCAATTGAAACAAATGGTGAAGTTGCAAGAGAACAAAATAAAGAAGTTAGAAAGCAAGTTAAAAGATAGACTTCCAGAACATATTCAAATAGGGCAAGGAATCTATCTCTATGAGGATTTGGAGCCATTAAAAACTAAGTATGCTTTGAAGAAAGTTAAAGAAGATCCTTCTAAAAAAAAACATTTTCAAGTCTTAGAAAGGGAAGCAATTACACCAGTAACAAGTGCAGTTCACGGAATGTGTAGACAGAGTTTGTATAAGAATGAGGATTTTAAGAAGATAAGAGAAGAATTAAACAAGCAATCCAACACCTAAAATAGCTCTATTCTTTTCAACAACCTTCTTCAACAAGCCTTCTTCTCGGGCTAGAAACACTGTTTTCTTCAACTTTTTTAGATTAGGTATATCTTTCTCTGTTTCAAGATATATCGTCTTAAATCCTTCTTTTTTGTCTATCTGCTTTAAATCTTTGTTTTGCTTCAAATACTTTTTTGTTAGTGTCGGATTTAGCATGAATGAGCTCTTTGGAAATTGATACAAATAACTTTTTATGTTTCTGTTATGTGTAAATACTAATATTGCTTTTATCACAAAATTATCTTTCCCTTTCTTTAATAAACTAAATGCGAAAGGTCTTGCGCTTCCCTCATTCTTTAATTGATAAGGTGTTCTTTCAGAATAAATATTCATTTGAAGTACTTGTAAGAATTTCTCTATAGCTTTAGGTGATTTAGCAGTTCCTTCTGCTGTAACCATTGTTCCTTGAAATAAATGAGTATTTTTCAACATTCTAATATCTTTTACAAAAAGTTTAGCCCATTCAGACATTTTTGAATACTGTGCTTCTAGAATTTTACTTCTTGTTTTGTAATTATATTTTCTGCCAAAATCAGTTATTTCTTCAGGATTGAACATCACTGGAAAAATGGTTTCTTCAAATAAGTAGTCTGAGTCGTTCTTTAAATCTTCAAATTCCTTTTTACCTTCAGAGATAAGAGTTAAATCATCACTTAACTTCATCTTTGCAGCACAGCCTATTATACACATTTTTATTCCTTAAATAAAACATAATCTTTAAGATTATCATCATTAGAATAAATTAAAAAAAAGTTTTTTTTATTCTTTGTGTGTTTTTTAAAATCATTAATAAGTTCTTCTTTAAGGTATTTATCATTAGTATATGCAATTATAACTTTATATTTTGCTTTTTTGAATTTAGAAAGATTTTGGACTGTTTTTACCCATTTATTTTTAATATAATTTTCATGTTCTATCTCAAATAAGTGAGTTTTATCTTTGGAAAATAAAGATATATCTGTGTATCCTCCTCGACCTACATTTCTTATTTGTCCGGTTTTATTCTCTAATGAAATATTTAATTTATTGTTTGCAGCAATTAAATAACAAGCAATGTTAAACGTGAATGTAATTTCTGGAAGTTCAAGTTCTTCAGTTAGTCCAATTACTCCTTTATCTTCATCTTGGAGATCGTCCAAATATTTATTTAATTCTTTACAAAATTTATCAATTTTCATTTTATGCCTCAACTTACTTCAATTATTTTACTTTTTCTTTTGTTTCTAAATCATATTTTATAAATAAAATAATGTTTTTCATCTTCATTTATTTCAATATAATAAATGGTTACATCTTTGTTTTTAGCTTTTAGTCTTTTTAATTTGTTTTCCAGTAAGATTAACTGATTCTTTGGAGTTTCTGCATCTGTGTTGATGTGTATTATGAATCCTTTTTTTGCTGTTTTATTTGTTTTGTCAAATGCAGACATATCAAATTCAATATCTTCATAAATTGTTTTTATGTTCTTTCCTTCTCCGAGTTTTAGTTCAATACCAATTAATATTTTTTTATAGTTTAGTTCTTTCTCTGATTGTAAATCTTCAGGGCATAATACTGCCAAGTCATATCTGCCTCCTGCAGCATAATTATATTCTGTATGTAATAAATTTGTTTTTGTATCTAATGCTTTTATTTTATAAATTTTCGAAAATGGATTTAATTTAATGAATTTTGAATATAAATAACTCCTTAAATCAGCTTCATTAATCATTATATTTGGGTGTTCACTAATATCATGTAATGCTTTATTCAATTCTTTATTAAATACAATTGTTATTTCTTTTTCTTCGTTCATTTTTTCACCTTTCAAATTAATGCGATTTGATTTGATCTATTACCATATATATCTAATTTAGGGTCAAATATCTCTCCGCTTTTCTTGAGTTGTGTCAGTAGTTTTCTAAGAGTTCTGCCATCATATTTGCAGTGTTCTTTCAGTTCGATAGTAGTTATTGTTTTCTTATTTTTTAGTAGCTTTTTTATTGTTTGTAATAGTTTCAATGCTTCTGGACTTGGTTTATAGTTTAATGCTTTTTCTAACTCTTTCATCTTTAATTTTATGTATTGATCAAGAGTTTTCTTGCTTTTTTCATGTATCATATAACAAAAACGATTTATTTCTATGTGTGGACCCCATAAATTAAGTTCATCATCATCTCTGTGAGGTATGAAAAACCAAGAGATATTTTTTCCAGGGTAATATTTTTTAAGGATTTTATTTATTGCTTTGTGCTGTGTTTTCTCATTAGGAGTTCCTGAATAATCATTATGACAAAAGAAATTGTATGAGTCTTCATATAAATCTTCTAGCGAAACTTTTGTTAGGAAGTGAATGAAGTCTTTTTCGAAGTCTTCGAATGAAGGATATTCTGAGATGTGTTCAAAGAACATTTTTTTCTTGGTTTGTTTTTTTCTCATTTCTTACTCTTTCTTTTTTTCTTTTCTAGTTCTTCTTCGAATTTTTTTAGTTCTTCTCGTATTTCTTCAGCTCTTCCTTCGCTTGTTGCTTGTATTTTTGCTTCTTTCATCATGTTGTAGACATATTTGTTTGCTGCTTCTCTGCCTTTAGCTTTCATTTTGATATATCTTCCTCTGTTTTCTTTCATCGTTTGCGTTGGTATTATTCCTGTTGCGTCTTTATATCCTAGGTCATCTATTCTTCCTTGTTCGTACCAATCGTCAAAGTCTTGCAGCATATTATTTCTTTCTTTTGATATGAGTTCTGCTAACTTTATCTTTAGCCATTCGTTCCTACTAACCTTTAGGTTTTGCGTTATGAATTCTATGTCGTGAATTAACGCTTTTGATAGTCTTATGTTGAATTGTTCGGTTTCCATTGTAGGATTTGATAGGATGTGCTAGTATTTAAATGTTTTGAACTTCTTTTGCTTTCTTGGCTTGGTAAACGCTCCAAATATGATTGCGACTATGATAACTCCTAGCACAATATTGCTTAATGGTCTCCATAAATTAGTTGAAGTTGCAGATAAATAAGTCGCTGCAATTATCACAACAGCACCTAAAAATATTTTTATCCGATTATTATTTTCTTTTTTCATCGTCTCTTTGCCAGTCTAAATCTACACCGTCAAGATCACATATAATAGCTCTTAAAAATGGACATTTATCATCTTTAGGATCTTTTCCAACACATTTCTCGATGTGTGGTTTGAAATTCTTGCATCTAGGAGGAATATCTTTCATATTGTCAATATCGTGTCTAAATACACACCTCACAAATACTTTTTGGACCACATCTACTATGCCAGTTTTTATAATCTCGTCTTTAGAAAACCTTTCTTTAATAATACAAGAACTACAAATTAAATCAAAACCATCTTTTTGATTGGCAATAGCTGGAAAATCAACTTGGTGCTTGAATGTTCTATGACAAACTACACAAGTCTTGTTAGATTCTTTGAATTGTTTCTTTTGTTTCATTAAGTCCATTTTTCATTTATTTTTTAGTTTGAAATCTTTTGTATCGATAATGTTTGCTTTTGTTTTTATTGGTAAATGATGTTTCATCATTGTCAGTATTATTTGATTCTTAGTGTTTTCAAGTTCTGACAATAATATTTTTGCTTTGTCTTCTGAAAGTCTATCCATCACATCATCTATCAAGAAGCATTTATTGAATAGTGTTTGATGTATTCCCGTAATTGTTAGCAGTATTTTATCTGAGAATGCACCCATTCGTCTTAATTCGTCTATAGTCCAAACATTGCTTGATTGTTTCTCTATCGCTTTCAGCACCGTTGTCTTTCCCGATCCATTTAGTCCTGTGATTATGTTTAATCCTTTACTAAATTTAAGGTCTGCACTTTCAATGATTCCTTCATCTCGTATTTTTATTGTTTCAATTACTGGCACTATCTTGATTTCTTCCATAATTTTCACCCTACATAGTTTATTACTTCTGGAGTTTCTTCTTCTTTGTCATCTTTTGGGAATACTTGTATTCCTATTATATCGAATTTGTTTGATTTATTCATTCCAATGCTGAAGATGACTGTTTCACCAATTTCTCGCCTTATGCTTTCAAGTTTTTTCTCGAATGATTTCTTAACCATATAACTAGTATATTGAACACATTTATATATTTTTCTAATATTTGTTAGACAAATCTTATGATTTACGGAAAAGTTTATAAAAAATAGTGCTTTACTGTAGTTTGATGGAAAATTATATAAAGAAGCTCTCTTTAAGAAAACAAGAGGGTGATCATTTGGGAAAAAAAGTATTAATTGCAACTATTTACAAGGCAGATCCTGTTCTTTTAGCAACAACACAAATAGGCGCTGATAGGCTTATTCTTTTAATTGATGAGAAACCTGATGAGAAACAAGAAGCTAGTTTAAAGCTCATAAAAGAGTCTCTAGGACGTGTTATTGATGTTAAAACTGTCAAGACCAAAATTTATGATATTGTTGAGGTTGCAAAGAAAAGTGTTGAAGTTATTGATTTAACACCTAAAGAAGACATTATTTATGTAAATATTACTTCAGGCCGAAAACCAAAAGCAATTGGATTACTATTCGGAGCTTATGCAAGATGCTCAAGAATTAAGAAGATAAGCTATAATCCTGAAGAAGATAAAGGATCAGTTGTTTATCTGCCTAAGTTGTCATTTGATTTGACTGAAAGTCAGAAAAAAGTATTGGAGCATATTCAAGAAAGTGATTTTAAAACACACGCAGAACTGGCCAAAAAAATAGATGTTTCTAGAGCTATGTTGTATAAAAACATCAAAGATTTAGAAGATAGAGATTTGATAAACACTGAAGAGGGATTCAAGCTAACAGATGCAGGGAGGATAGCGTTATTATGAATATAATATCTGAACTTAAGAAAAAAACACCAAAAGATATATGGAACCGAACAAAATCTTTCTATATCGAGTTTGGAATATATGAAAAAGATTTTTCTAAAAAGAAATTAATGTTCATAATGCAGAATCCAGGAAAGTATAATGAGAATAAAGAACAAAAGCATAATTTTGACAAAATAAATAATAATTCCGAGTTTATTAAGATTAGTAGAATTGCTTTAAAAGACTGGTTAGAAGGAAGAAATATAAGTTTTTGGGATAAATTTAAAAAAATAGTTCCTGCAAAAAAAGATTTATTTCAAG
>JADHVA010000036.1 GCA_016784245.1 Nanobdellota archaeon | reverse complement strand
CTTGTATCATGAATCCTTGAGAATGAGTTTTGAATCGGACGAGAAAAAACAAATTGCATTCTTTAAAGAGTTTTGGAAAAAATATCCTAAAGTAAAAAAAGATACAATGGAATTAGTATTAGTTTGTGAAAATGTTTTTAAGATTGAAGATAAAAAAGAAAAAACTGGAGGAACATATCTAGGATGATTCTTGTAAAATTTCATGAACAAGTTGTTGCAATAGCTGATGCAAATTTGATTGGTAAAATTTTTGAAGAAAATGATATTGTTTTAGATATTACTGAAAGATTTTACAAAGGTGAAGAAAAAAATAGAGAAGAAATTGTTAAAATTCTAAAAGAAGAAAGCAATATTAATATGGTTGGTGAAGAGATTATTAAAATTGCTTTAGAAGAAGGTTTTATTAAGAAAGAAGAAGTGATTAAAGTTCTAGGAGTGCCACATGCCCAAATCTATAATATTCGCGAAGGATAATTATTATGAAGCAATAATTCAACTTAGGCCATATGATGAAGAAGTTTTTCTTTTTATTAAGAAAGAAATTAAGAAAAGAAAAGATAATGTTTATATGACTAAAATAGTTTATTTGAAAGAAGGTACTGATGTTTATATTAGTTCTCAAAAATTTGCTAGAACATTAGGACCAAAGATTAAAAAAAGATTTGATGGTGAGTTGAAAATGACTAGGACTATTCATACAAGGAATAGATTAAAGTCAAGAAATGTTTATAGAGCTACAATTTTATTTAGACGAAAGTATAAAGAAAAAGAAGAAGATTCTGAAAATTAATTAGATTAAAAGAAAAAAATGATTAATGTGATTAGTAAACCTATTATTGCCCCAATTGTTACTTGGTAAGGTGTATGGCCTTCTGAATTATGAAGTTTTGTTTTTATTCTATTTTTCTTTAATAGTTTTTTAATTATTTGTGTTTCTTCGCCAACAGTTCTTCTAACTCCAAAAGCATCCCTCATTACAATTAAGGCTAAAACTAAAGCTATTGTAAAAGTTGAAGAAAAACCTTCTATTAAATAAATAATTGTAACTAAAGAAGTTACTAAAGCTGAATGAGAAGATGGCATACCACCAGTTTTAATAAAATGTTTTATTTGGAATTCTTTTTCTTTTATGTAAAGAATAATTACTTTTATTATTTGTACTAAAATGATTGTTAAAATTAAAGCTAATAAAGTTTTGTTCATATTTTTTAGATGTTTATAGAGAATATAAAGTTTTTTGTTAGAAGGAAGGTTTATAAACACATGTTTTATTTGTAAGTTTAATGGCTTTTGTCCCGAAAAAGAAGAAAAAGAAGAAGAAAAGTTTTACACCTGAACAACCTCAAATAATGAGAGTTAGGTTACCTAGAGGTAAACAAAGTATTGGGATAGTTGAAACTAGGCTTGGTGGTGGAAGGATGAGAGTTAGATGTTTTGATGGTTTTACTAGAGTATGTAGGATTCCAGGTGGTTTGAAAAGAGGTTTGTGGGTTAGAGAAAATGATGTTGTATTAGTTGAACCTTGGGAATATGGTGGAGATGAAAAAGGAGATGTTATTTACAAGTATAGGCCAGCACAGGTTTCATGGTTAAGAAAAAAAGATTATATTAAAGAAGTGACAGTGGATTTGGAAGAATTTTAGTATGAATAAAAAAATATTTGCTTTGGTTGGAATTATTTTGACTGTAGCACATTTATTTGGATATGTATTTTTACGTTATAATTGGATATTATTTCTTTTTGGATTTGGTCTTATTTATCTAATATTTGTTTTACCCTTGAAAAAAATGAAGTAAAAAGTATTATAAATTGAGGTTAATTATTCTATATAATGGCAAAGAATAAGTTTATTGCATATGAGAATGTTTTTGATCAATGTACTCTGAGGGCTTTGTTTAAATTATCTTCACAAGGCTATTTTGATGAAATTGAAAGTCCTATTTCTATTGGTAAAGAAAGTAATGTATTTACAGTGTTGAAAGGCGAAGAAAGAAGAGTTGTAAAAATCTATAGGACTGCTGCAAATTTTAAAAAAATGCAGGAATATATGAAGCCCGATCCAAGGTTCTCACAAGTTAAAGGAAGTAAGCTTACAGTTATCTATGCTTGGGCAAGAAAAGAGTATAGGAATCTGTTAAAAGCTAGAGAAAAAGGAGTTATAGTGCCTATACCTTATGCTGTATATAAAAATGTTTTAGTGATGGAATATATTGATGGGAAGAAATTGTTGCATGATAGGCCAAAATACCCAAAAAAGTTTTACGAAAAGCTTATAAAAGAAGTTAAAAAATTGAAAACTGCAAGGTTAGTGCATAGTGATATTTCAGAATATAATGTGTTAAATTTTAAAGAAAAACCAGTGTTGATTGATTTTTCACATGCAGTAGATTTGAGATATCCAAATGTTGAAAGGTTTGTAAAACGAGATGTAAAAAATATGGTAAGATACTTTAGAAGATTAGGTTTAAAATTAGATGAAGAAGAAGAGTATGAAAAAACATGGCAAGACAAGAAGTAAAAATTCCACATGAAAGAGTAGCGGTTTTGATTGGTGTAAATGGATCTGTAAAAAAAAGAATTGAAGAAAAAATGAGAGTGCAACTTTTTGTTGATTCTCAAGAAGGAGATGTTGTTATAGAAGGTGAGGATAGTCTTAAAGTTTATGAGTGTGTGAATATAATTAAAGCAATTGGAAGAGGATTTAATCCCGCAGTTGCTGAGCTTTTATTTAATGAAGATTATATGTTTGATTTGATTAATATTCAAGATTATATTGGAAGATCTAAAAAAGATATGATGAGAATTAAAGGTAGAGTTATTGGAAGAGATGGTAAAGCTAGGCAAATGATTGAAGATGCTACTGATACCCATATTGTTGTTTATGGAAAAACTATTGGATTTATTGGAGAAATTGAAAATGTGGCAGCAGCAAGACAAGCTATGGAAATGTTGTTAGAAGGAAGTCCTCACGGTAATGTTTACAATTGGTTAGATAATAAGAAAAGAGAGTTAATTAAAAGAAGATTTGAAGAAGGAAAAGGTTTCTAATTAAAAAAATTGTTGGATGTGAATAGTGGATTTTAAGATAGATAAGTTTATATCTGTGATTAATTTTATTTATTTTTATGAGTTTATTAGAACAAATTAAGGATAAGAAAGAGTTTAGAAAATTAAGTGAAGATTTAATTTCTAGAGTGTTAGTTAAAGTTAGTGAGAAGTATGATGTTACTGATAAAAAAGATCAAAAGAAAATTGTTAAAGAAACTAGAGCAAGATTGAGAGATTTGTATTCTGCATTTAGAATGAGAAACTTTTCTAAAAAAGAAAAATATTTAGAAGAAATGAAAGATTGGGAAGATAAAGAAATTTGTAAGAAAATTTTGCAAGTCCATTTGTCAACAAGAGAAAGAGCTGAATATTATGATGATGTGTATATGAAAATTAGAAAGTATGTAGATTTTAAAAGTGTTTTAGATTTAGGATGTGGATTAAATGTTTTTTCTATGCCTTGGATGGGAAGAGTTGATTATTATGGTATTGATGTGAATCAAGAAGATGTAGATTTTTGTAATTCTTATTTGGAAAAGTTTGGATTGAGAGGAGCAATTAGATGGGGAGATGTTTTGAGTTTTGATAATCATTTGAAATCTGAAGTATGTTTTATGTTTAAAGTTTTAGAAGGTTTTGAAAGCTTGGAAAGAGGATTTACTGAGAAATTATTTGAGAAGATTAGCTCACCATATATTGTGGCAAGTTTTGCTACTAGGAGTTTAGGTGGTGGAAAAAGTATTTCTGAGAAGAGATTGAAGTGGTTTGAGAAAATAGTAGAAGGAAAAGTTCTGGAGAAGTTTAAATTAGCAGATGAAGTGTATTTTATAGTGAAGAGATAAATTTATAAGTTTCTTTTTGTTATTTATATTTATGAAGAGGTTGTTTGTAATTTTTATATTATTAATTTTTACAGTGAGCTTAGTTAATGCTGAACTTTTTGAAAGTGATGAAAATTATAAAAGACAAATTTATTTTCCAGGTTATATACAAATTGATGATTTAATTTATACAGATTCTTGTGAGACCGATCTTTCTGTTTCAAATTCTGTACTTGTTGTTAGTGAAGTTGGAGAAGCTACAGATTATGTTGATGAAAGATATTATGAAACTGTTTATATTAAAAATGGTGAAGTTCAAGAATGGTCAGAGTATAGATCTTATTTGAAAGAATATTGTGCTGATTATGATACTTGTGAAGATATTTCTTCAGATGTAGAAACTAGAACTGTTTCTGGTGAGGAATTTTATTCTGTTAATACTTATTGTGAGTATGGTTGTGTGAGTTCAGATCAAGGGGGTTATTGTTTGTCAAGTCAGGAATTAAATAGTGCTTTAGATAATGTTAATGAAGTTAATTATGGTTTAGGATGTAATGAAGAAGATTCTGGATTAGATTTTCTAACACCAACTACAACTTTACATAGAAAAGTTTTTACTTCTTATGAATATACAGATACTTGTAATGTTTATAATTTGAAAGAAGCATGTTGTGGTTGTGAAGAAGGAAATAAAAAAGGTGGAAAAGTTTGGGTGAAAAGCTATGAATGTTCTGATGGTTGTGTAAATAATAGAGATGGAGCAGATTTTTGTGCAGAAGAAGAATGGGTACAATGTTCAACTGATTCTCAATGTATTGATCATCATGAATGTGTTGATGGAGAATGTGTAGAAAGAGTTACAGAATTAGTTAGGAATGTTGATGAAGATGATATTCAAATCTCTTGTTCTTATTTTGGATGTGATTGTGATAAAGATGGAAGTATTGATGATAGTCGTTTTTTTAGAGAAGGAGAAAGTGTTAGTGCTTTAGCTGCAAGTTTGTGTAATGGAGTTCCTGGAGATCAAATTGCTGGTAATGATGTTTGGTGTGATGATAGTCCAGGAATATGGTATCCTGTAACTGAAAGTGAAGAAGAAGAATGTTATGCAGATGGTATAGATGAAGATGATATTATGCCTAGACCAGTTAGAAGAGCAGCTGAAAGTCTGAGTTTATGGGATAGTATGGTTTCTAAAGTTAGAAATTGGTTTTAGTTAAATTTAAAAATAGAAGATTGTTTTTATGTTTTATAAAAGCCCCATAGTGTAGTGGCCAATCATTGTTCCCTTTGGAGGAATAGACCCAGGTTCGAATCCTGGTGGGGCTATACTTTTTACTAAGGTTAGATTGGATAGGTTTTTGAATCAAAGTTTTTAAGACCTTATCTATCTATAGAAATTTTTTAGTTTTTGGATAGAATTTGTAAAAAAAGATTTTGGATAGATTATTGATTGGTTTTTTAGACTTTAAGTTTTTTGTAGATAAATTTATTAATAATGGAGTTCTATTATTGTTTTAATAATAAAGGAGGATAAAATGAAAAAGATATTATTTGGAATAATGATTCTTTGTTTAGTATTTTTAGCTGGATGTGCAACAAGTGATATAGATGGAGTCATTTGTGTTGATGAAGAAAGTTTTGATAGTTTGTGTGATGAAGTTGAAGAAACTGAAGAAGAAGTTGAAGATGAAACTGTTGATGAAGTTGAAGAAGAAACTGATGAAGCTGGAATTGAATATGTAGCTTCTAAGCCAGCAGCTTTTAAGACAAAAGATGATGTAAGAGAAAGTTGTGATCTGACATGTGGTAAAGGTAATAACTGTTGGGTTAAAGTAGATGGTACTATTGTTTGTTTTTAATTTTTTTTTTTAATTTAATGACTATAAGCTGGTTTTAATCTATTTGAACTTTGAATAGAATTAATTTTTATTTTTAATTTTTGAATATTTTTTGCATTTGCTTTTATTGTTGATAATAAAATTTCAATATTTTCAAATTCTTTTAATATATCAATTACAGATTTTCTAATTACTGGGGGTAAAGTTCTCATAGATTTTGTTATTTTTGCTTCTATACCTTTTGTACCTTTTGGTGGTAAAGTTCCTAATTGATCAAGCCTTTTCCATCCTTTAACTAATAAAGTTTTTTTTGCTTTAACTAAACCATAAGAATTTTTTAATTCTTTTGAAGGATTATTTTTTAATGTAGCTTTTAGTTCTAAATCGATTATTTTATTGAATAAAGATAAATAATCATTAATTTGTTTTATATATTTTTCAAATTCTCTTGTTAAATCAGGTCTGTCTTTTACCACCCAAGATTTAAGATTATTTTCTAATTTTTCAAATTGTCCTTCTTTTCTTAAAATATTTGTTTTTAATTTTTTTATTTCTGATTTAGTACTTTCTATATCTTTTTGAATTTTATTTATTTGTTTGGATTTCCAAGCATTATTATCTCTATTTAATGAAAGTTGTGTTTTGAAAAATAATTCTGAAATAAATCCCATAGTTAGTTAGATTGTATTTATCTTTAAATAATTTTAGTATTAATGAGTTAATTTTATATATCTTTTTTACTAGTAAATATAATATGAAGAAATTTATTATTTTTGTATTTGTATTAATTTTATTATCAGGTTGTTCAATTGAAGAAGAAGAAACAGTTTTAGATTTGGGGATTATGATTCATATTGAAGGATGGAATGATGAAATCTTTGTTGAATCAGAGTTTAATAATCATGCTCAAACTGTTAGGAATTTTGCAAGTTATTTAGAAGCTGCTGGTTTAAGAGGTACTTTTGAAGCAAGAACTGAATTTGTAGATGCTTGTGAATATTGGGGTGATAATGTTTTGTTAGAATTATATGAAAGAGGTCATGATATTGGAGTGCATGCTGATCTAGGTGGTAACTTAGAAGTAATTGAATTTGATCAAGGTGTTTTTGTTCATGAATTGTCTGTTAAAAAAAAGGCTTTAGAAAATTTAATTGGAAAAGAAGTAAGACATGTATCAGGTATTTGTTCTGAATTAGATTGGGTAGAAGCTGCTATTGATGCAGGATATGAATTTACAACTGGAGGTGTAGCATTTTGTGTAATGTCTTTGCCAGAAGAAAAAAGACCTGATGAGTTTAAAGATTGTGAAAGTCCAAGTAAA